>JAYUYW010000061.1:0-16593 GCA_043752325.1 Rhodanobacteraceae bacterium
GATCGTTTGCTGATGCGAGTGATTGGTTCGCCTGATCCATACGGCAAGCACACCGATGGCATGGGCGGGGCGACGTCGAGCACCAGCAAGTGCGTGATCTTGGCGTCGTCGGACGTTGCCGATCACGACGTAGATTATTTATACGGACAGGTGTCCATCGAGACGGCTTTTGTCGACTGGAGCGGCAACTGCGGCAACCTGAGTTCGGCGGTCGGGCCGTTCGCGATTGCGAATGGCATGGTCGATGCCGCTCGCGTGCCAAGCGATGGCATCTGCACGGTGCGGATCTGGCAGGCCAACATCGGTAAGACCATCGTTGCGCACGTGCCGATGCGCGATGGCGAGGTGCAGGAAACCGGCGACTTCGAACTCGATGGCGTTGCATTTCCGGCGGCGGAAATCATGCTGGAATTCATCGATCCCGCCGAGGAAGGTGAAGGCGACTCGGGCGGTGCGTTGTTTCCGACCGGCAATCTGATTGACGAACTTGATGTGCCCGGTATCGGCGTGTTGAAAGCGACGATGATCACTGCGGGCATCGCGACGATCTTCGTCAACGCCGCTGATATTGGTTTGTCGGGTAGCGAATTGCAGGGTGCGATCAACGACAACCCGCAGCGGCTCGCGATGTTCGAGGCGATTCGCGCGCACGGCGCCGTGCACATGGGCTTGATCGCCGATGTCTCGCAAGCCGCGACCCGGCAGCACACTCCGAAGGTCGCCTTCGTTGCACCGGCGGCCGACTATGTTTCTTCGGCAGGCAAACCCATTCGCACCAGCGAAATAGATCTCAACGTTCGCGCCATGTCGATGGGCAAGTTGCATCACGCCATGATGGGCACGGCATCAGTCGCGATCGCTACGGCTGCGGCTATCCCGGGAACCTTGGTCAATCTGGCTGCCGGTGGCGGCGAACGAGACGCGGTGTGTTTTGGCCATCCATCCGGCACGATGCGCGTCGGTGCTGCCGCGTCGCAAGTTGACGGCAAGTGGCAAGTCACCAAGGCGGTGATGAGCCGAAGCGCGCGTGTGCTGATGGAAGGTGAAATTCGCGTTCCGGCAAATCTCGCGCTTACTCGCGTATAGGCTTGTAAACAGCGCACCCGCCCGTGGATGAGCGGGTGCGGGCAGTGCTCAATCAGCCAGCCACTTCCTTTGGATTCGGACCGTACTGGTTCGAACCGGGATGGCTGTCTTGCACATAGAACACGATCAGCACGATGACGCCGATCAACGGAACCAGAGCAATCAACTGCCACCAACCGCTACGTCCGGTGTCGTGCAGCCGGCGCGCACCGACGGCAAGCGACGGAATAAGCATGGCCAGCGTGAACAAGCCGCCGAGTATTCCGACCATGCCGTCGCTCGTCATCGTTCCAGCCATCCGGTCGATGATTCCAAGCACTACCGCGATGATCAAATAGAACAACGCGAAGTACCAATACTCACTTCGACGCGAACGCCCGGAAAACGTCGCGTACTTCTTCAATGCCATCAAAAACCATCATGACTCCCCCTTGAGTGTGTGTTGATCGCAACGGCTGCCAAGTTTCGATTCACCATTGCGACATGGATCAGCATTGCGCCGATCGTTTTCGTAACGAGCCACTACCGACCGGAACAAAATACCGTCGGTTCGTGCCATTCGCATCCTACGCCTGTCCTGATCCCGATTCGAGCGATTGCCGCGGACGCTGAAACACCTATGATCAACCGCACACTTACGGGATCAGCATGCTCAATCGTCTCTGGTTCGGATTTTTCGCAGTAGCGGCCGTTGCTGCCTGTGCCAGTTGGTGGCGGGGCGACTCGGCTGTGTTCGCGGCCATGGTCGCGAGCCTGTTCGACATGGCGCGATTGTCGGTGGAAGTGATGGTGTTGCTGTTCGGCACGCTGACCTTGTGGATGGGCCTTCTGCGCATTGGCGAACAGGCCGGACTGATCGACGCGCTCGCCCGCGCGCTGGGGCCGTTGTTCGAGCGCTTGATGCCGGGCGTGCCGCGCGGACATCCGGCGATTGGACTGATCACTCTCAACTTCGCTGCGAATGGTCTGGGCCTGGACAACGCGGCAACGCCGATCGGTTTGCGTGCAATGCGCGAGTTGCAGACCTTGAATCAGGAGCCGGAAAGCGCGACCAATGCGCAGATCCTGTTTCTGGTGTTGAACGCGTCTTCGCTCACTTTGCTGCCGGTTTCGATCTTCATGTATCGCGTGCAGCAAGGCGCGGCCGATCCGACCATGGTGTTCCTGCCGATTCTGCTCGCGACCAGTGCATCGACCTTGGCGGGCTTGCTCATCGTTGCCTTCATGCAGCGCTTGCGCTTGTGGGATCCGGTTGTCCTGGCATGGCTGGGTGGCGTCGCGCTGTTGCTCGGTGTCCTCATGGCCATGCTTGGCACCTTGTCGGCGGCGGTGTTGTCGTCGCTTTCATCGTTGCTCGGCAATTTGATTCTGTTCGGAGTGATCATGGGTTTTCTGGTTGCCGGCGCGATCCGCAAGGTGGCGGTGTACGACAGTTTCATTGAAGGCGCCACCCAAGGTTTCGATGTCGCCAAGAACCTGCTGCCGTACCTGGTTGCGATGCTGTGCGCCGTCGGTGTGTTGCGTGCGTCGGGTGCGCTCGACATCGTCCTCGGCGGCATTCGCTGGCTGGTCGACACGGCTGGACTGGACAACCGTTTCGTCGATGCCTTGCCGACGGCGCTGGTTAAGCCGTTTTCGGGCAGTGCGGCACGTGCAATGCTGATCGAGACCATGCAATCGCAAGGCGTCGACAGTTTCCCGGCTTTGCTGGCAGCGACCATCCAGGGCAGCACCGAAACCACGTTCTATGTGCTGGCCGTGTATTTCGGCGCGGTCGGCATCAAGCGCGCGCGACATGCGGTGGGCTGCGCCTTGTTTGCGGACCTAGCCGGAGTGATAGCGTCAATTTTCGTCTGCTACTGGTTCTTTGGTTGAACGCTCACGGGTTTCAAATCGGGCGTCAGCGCGACGCGTTCGTCGAATACGAAACAGGCGCCAACGTAGCCAGTGGCGCCGACCTGTTCGAAGTAACCGAGGATGCCTTCGTCGAGCTGCCAGACGTTTTTCAAACCTTGCCCGCGTAACCACAGCGCCGCTTTCTCACAGCGCACGCCGCCGGTGCAAAAGCTGACGACTGCGGCGTCGGCGAGTGAATCCAGATGCGGCGCGATCGCTTGCGGGAGCTCGGTGAAGTTGTCGATGTCCAGTGTGAGTGCAAAGGCAAAACTGCCGAATTGCACTTCCTCGCGATTGCGCGTGTCGAGCAGCGCCAACCGGCGGCCGCTGTCGTCGTGGCCTTGCGCGATCCAACGGGCGAGATCGGCGGGTTTTAGCGCAGGCGCGCGCTCGTTGTCGAGCGGTTGCGAATCGTCTTGGCGGAAACTGATGATTTCCGGCTTTCGTTTTACCTTGAGCCGCGCGAACGGAATCGTTTCGCAGCTGCTGTATTTCGGACGCATTTCGGCGAAACGTGGATCGGTCAGCAGTCCTGCCATGAAGTGTTGCAGCGACGATTTTTCGCCAGCAAGAACCAGATTGATGCCTTCCGGTGCGATCAGAATGGTGCCGAGCAAAGCCGATGCTTCCGCCCGCTCGCGGCATTGCGCGGCCAGCGCGTCGGGATCGTCGATGGCGACGAAATGATAGGCAGCGACATTCAAGCTCATCGCGGTATTTTAGTCGGCCGTGCGACGATGCGCAGATGACGCAGAAAACACATCGAATCGCGATCATTGGTGGCGGGCCGGCGGGCCTGATGGCGGCCGAGGCGGCGTGTGCTGGTGGTGCGCAGGTGGACTTGTACGACGCGCTCGGTTCGGTCGGGCGCAAGTTTCTGCTTGCGGGAAAAGGTGGCTTGAACCTGACCCATTCCGATGCATTCCGTCGTTTCGCGGCACGCTATGCCGAACGCGAAAGCGAAATCAGCGACTGGCTGCGCGACTTTGACGCCGACGCTCTACGTGGCTGGGCGCGAGAACTGGGTGTCGCGACATTTGTCGGCAGTTCGGGCCGGGTGTTTCCATCCGACCTGAAGGCCGCGCCTTTGTTACGCGGTTGGGTTCGGCGGCTGCGAGCGAGCGGAGTCACCTTTCACATGCACCATCGCTGGTTGGGCTGGGACGCGGACGGCGCGCTGGTTTTCGAGACAGGGAATGGCAAGGTCATCCAGAAAGCCGACGCCGTGATCCTCGCCATGGGCGGTGCAAGCTGGCCGATCCTGGGCTCCGACGGTGCGTGGCTGCCGGCCCTTGCAGCACGCGGCGTGGACATCGCGCCGCTGCAACCTGCCAATTGTGGTTTCGACGTCGAGTGGAGCCAGCACTTCCGCGAACGCCATGCCGGTACGCCACTGCAACGCATCGCCGCTTCGCTTGATGGCGACGATGAATGGCTGAAGGGTGCAGCCGTGGTCAGCACCGATGGGATTGAGGGCAGCTTGGTTTACGCCTTGTCGGCACGTTTGCGTAATCGAATTTCCCTGGGCGGTTCGGCAACACTTTTGATCGACCTTTCGCCTGATCGCGAACAGCTGCGCATCGCTGCCGATCTGTCCAAACCACGCGGCAAGCGTTCGCTGTCGGAACACGTGCGTCGCCAAGTCGGGATCGAAGGCGTCAAGCTGGGTTTGCTGCGCGAACGACTTTCCAGCGAAGAGTTGGCGGATGCGCAAACTGTGGCGCAGACGATCAAGCGACTGCCGATCACGCTATTGAAACCCCGCCCAATCGCGGAAGCCATCAGTACCGCAGGCGGCGTGCGCTTCGAGGCAATGGATGGGAACTCGATGTTGCTGCGCTGCCCCGGGGTGTTCTGCGCCGGCGAAATGATCGACTGGGAAGCACCAACCGGCGGCTACTTGCTGACCGCCTGTTTCGCGAGCGGCCTGCGCGCTGGGCGTGGTGCGGTGAGTTGGCTGGATCAAATCGGTTCTGCTGATTCGTAGCCACCGATTCGTTTTAGACTTCCGTCATGGCCAAACCGACCAAGCCGCCGGAAAAATCTGGCGCGACGAGCAGCGACGATGTAACCAGCGACGCCATGACGGGTGAATTACCGTTGGCGCCGCCGCCGGTCGCCGTGCCAACAAACGAATCGACTCCGGCCGAGCCCCTCACCAGACCCGCGAAAAAACGCGTACCGGTCACGCGCCGGAAATCTACGGTCGCCACGTCAGAAAGCTCTGCAGAGCCGAAGACGAAAGAATTGGCACCGAAGAAGATCGCAGCCAAGCGGCCACGAAACGTCGTCGCTACCGCCACCGCTGCCGATTCAACGCCGCCACCGTCATCGCCATCATCGTCACCAACGACAATTACGAAGACACCGCCGCCGATCCCTGGCGTCGAACAACCGGTCCGCCCGCAACCAGTCACGCATCCCGCCCCAAAGAAGTCCCCCGCGAAGCGAAAGAGCATCCCACCAAGTTCTGAAGTTCAGGACAGCCTGCCGCTACCGGAAGCGCCGCCGTGGTCGCAACCCGTTGAGGCACCGGCACCACGCCAGCCGAAGAAAGCAGTCAACGCGCAACCGGCTGATAGCTCGATGTGGTCGATGCGTGTGATCGAAAAGCTGCTGCAGGTGTTACCCGAAGGCCAACGTGCACGATGGCGTGATTACGTCGTTCTGATGCGAATGGATCGTCCCATTGGTGCCTTGCTGCTGCTGTGGCCGACGTGGTGGGCGCTGTGGTTTTCGGCGAAGGCCTTTCCGTCGCTGAAGCTGTTCGTGATTTTCACGATTGGCGTTTTCGTGATGCGCTCGGCTGGCTGCGTGATCAACGACTATGCCGATCATGACTGGCTGGATGGCAATGTCGAACGAACGCGTGGTCGGCCGATGGCAGCCGGTCGAGTATCGCGACGGGAAGCCATCCTGCTCTTCCTCGGACTCCTGCTGATCGCGTTTGCGTTGGTCTGCTTCACAAATCCACTGACGATTGCGCTGTCGTTTGCTGGTGCGGCACTGGCGGCGATCTACCCGTTCGCCAAGCGCGTCACCCATCTCGCCCAGGTCGTGCTCGGTGCAGCGTTCGGTTGGTCGATCCCAATGGCGTTTGCAGCGACGCTGGGCGAAGTACCGCCCTTGGGCTGGTTGCTGTTTATCGGCAACGTTTTGTTTTCGGTCGTCTACGACACCGAGTACGCGATGGTTGATCGCGACGAGGACGTCCGCATTGGCGCGAAATCTACTGCAATTCTGTTCGGCGATGCCGACCGGGTCATCCTCGGCGTGCTGATGGCGACCTTCATCGTCACCCTGTTGCTGGCCGGCTCGCGAGCGGCGCTGGAATGGCCGTGGCAACTCGGTTTGGCAGTCGCCGCAGTGTTGTTCGGCTGGCAGCAGTCGCTGATCCGTGATCGAGAACGCGCTGCCTGTCTGGAGGCGTTCCGCAACAACAACTGGGTCGGCTTCGTGATCTGGGTTGGTCTGGTCGCTGCGCTGGCGATGGTCTGATCGCTTCACCGCTCGATCGCTACTGTCGGGCACCGCGCAGATTCGACGGCGGTTGAGCATCGCAATTGCTACGCCATGGGTTGATATCGAGCCCGCCACGCCGCGTGTAGCGCGCATAGACACTGAGCGCGGTGGTCGCACAACGCTCGCTGATGTCCCTGAAAATGCGTTCGGCGCATTGTTCGTGGAAATCGTCGTGACGACGAAACGAAACGAGGTAGCGCAGCAATGATTCGCGATCAATCGCCGCGCCGTTGTAGGCGATCTGGATGCTGGCCCAGTCGGGTTGGCCGGTGACCGGGCAGTTCGATTTCAGCAGATTGGATACCAGTGTTTCGCTGACTGTTTCCGCGTTGGCGCGCACGCAGAGGTCGTCAGCGTTCGGTGGACCGTACGCGTCGATATCGATCCGCAAGTCGTCGATGGATTCGCCGTCGAGTTCGCCGCTGGCAAATTGCGCAAAGTCTTCGCTTCGCGTCGCTGCGACGGCGACAGGCGCACCGGCAGCACGGCTCAGGTCATCGGAAACACGCACTCGAAACGCATCGACACTTTCGATGCGGGTCTGGTTGTAACTGTTGAGGTAGAGCTTGAGCGACTTTGATTCGATGATGTTCGGGGATGTTGCCGGGACACGGAATTCACCGATGGCGACCTGCGGTTTGCCGCGCGGATCGAGCCACGACAACTCGTAGGCATTCCAGATATCGACGCCTACAAAAGGCAACGCGCCGTCGATGCCAAGCGCTCGTCGTTGTTCGGCGCGGGCGATCGGGAACAGCAATGATGAATCGTAGTGCTCGGCGTGGACGCTGGCTTTGCCGAGCGGGGATTCGGTGACGTGATTCATTGCGCAATCCAGTATGGGTAACTCATCGAAATGCGAGTCCAAGTTCGCCGGCAACCTTGGCTACATTCGCGCAGACCTTGTCGATTTCCGCATCGCGATCAAGCACGCGTGAACGCGCATCCAGCGTGCAGCTGAGTGCGCGGCGAATCAGCACTTCGTGGGCGGCGCGAAGTGCATCGCGTTGGCTTTCGTTGAAGACCCCAGCAGCGCGGGCTGCGTCGATCAACTCGACGCTGTTGGTTGGTTCGAGCAACACGCTATGGCGGCGTCCGTGTTCGAGCACCAATGCCTGCAACAGGAATTCAATATCCACTACGCCGCCAAGGCCCTGCTTCACGTCGAATTTGCCGTCGCCGGAGCGATCGCGCTCGGCACGCCAGCGCGCGCGCATGTCGAGAATGCCGGCGCGCAGCACGGCCGGGTCTTGTTCGCGCGACAACACTTCGGCGCGCAGTTCGCGGAATCTCTCGGTGAGTCCGGCGTCGCCAACCACGGCGCGAGCTCGCACCAAGGCCTGGTGTTCCCAGCTCCAGGCGCGTTCGCGCTGGTAAGCCGCATAGGATTCAAGCGTCGTGACCAGCAAACTCTTGCCACCGTCGGGGCGCAGGCGCATGTCGATTTCGTAGAGGCGACCCGAGCGCGTCGTTGTCGTCAGCAAGTGAACCACGCGTTGTGCAAGCCGGGTGAGATAGCGCTGCGCATCCAGTGGTCGCTTGCCGTCTGATTCCTTCGCCGAAGTGACGCCGTCGTAAACGAAGACCAGGTCGAGATCGGAGCTGAAACCGAGTTCCTCGCCACCAAGACTGCCGTAGCCAAGGACGACCAGATTCAAGCCAGGCAAATCGCCGTGCTCCATTCGCAGATCGCGTTGGACCAACCCAAGCACGGCGTCGAGCACGATTTCGGCAACGCCGGCAAGTTCGCGTGCGGCCTGCTCGGCATCAGGACTTTCGCCGAGCAGGGAAAGTCCGATGCGAAATTGCGCGGCCAGACGTAATTCCTGGATGACTTCGACCGCGAGTTCGGTATCGCTGGCAGCCGGCGTCTGCAACTGGCGCGCGATGCCGTCGCGGAAGTCATCGAGTGGCTGCGGGCGATCAGCGCCGCCTTCGTCGAACAGTTCGTCGAGCAACAACGGGTGCGCAATGATGCGATCGGCTAGCAACGCGCTGCGCGTGAACACATCGACCAATCGACGCAAGGCGCTGGGCTGCTCGTCGAGCAAGGCCAGATAGGCCGAGCGACGCGCGACCGCATGGACCAGTTCGACCAGTCGCGGCAGGCACGCCGCCGGTGCCTTGCTCTCGGCACCAGCGGCCATCAACAAGGGCAGCACGCGGTTGATGCGTTCACGAGAACGAGCAGCGGCAGCGCGTAGGATGGGGCTGCTCAGCAAGGTTTGCAGGGCATTGACAGCGGCGTCTGGAGGATCGATGCCATGCTCGATCAATACTTCCGCATCGACGCCTTCCGTGCGAAATCGTTGCCACAGCGTTGACCAGGTGGACGCATCGGCGCTACCGCGTTCACGCTGCGGCGCGGCCATCACCGCATCGAATTCTTCGGTCACGGCGCCGCGCTGGCGATTACTTTCGGCGAGCAGACTTGGCCAGTCGGCGTAGTTCAGCGAACGGGCGATGCGCTCGCGTTCGATAGCGTCGTCGGGCATGTCGTGGGTTTGTTCGTCAGCGAACATTTGCACGCGATTCTCGACGCGACGCAGAAACAGATAGGCCTCGCGCAGGCGACGCGCACGTGCCGAAGGGATTTGCCCAAGCTGCTCGCACACGGCCAAGGCGGGCAGCAGCCCGCGCACGCGTAGGGCAGGTTCGCGCCCACCACGAATCAGTTGCACCAGTTGCACGATGAACTCGATCTCGCGAATGCCGCCGGGGCCAAGTTTCAAGTTCGCGGCGAGATCCTTTCGCACCACCTCGGCGTCGATCAGGGCCTTCATTTCGCGCAGGCCGGCGAACGCGGTGTAATCAAAGTAGCGGCGGAACACGAACGGCCGCAGCATCTCCAGCAGCTCCCTGCCGGCGGCGAGATCGCCAGCAACTGGGCGTGCCTTGATCCATGCGTAGCGCTCCCAGTCGCGACCTTCGCGCTGGTAGTACTGCTCCATCGCCGAGAACGAGAGCGCCACGCGGCCCGCCGTGCCGAACGGGCGCAGCCGCAAGTCGACGCGATAGACGTAGCCATCGGCGGTGACATCGGCCAGCAGTGCGATGAACTGCTGGGTCAGTCGCGCGAACCATGCATCGGCATCGAGCGGGCGTTCGCCGTCGCTGGTGCCGTTGTCTCGGTAGGCAAGAATCAAATCCACGTCCGAGGAGAAATTCAGTTCTCCGCCACCGAGTTTGCCCAGCCCAAGCACAATCAAGCGCTGCCCGTTACCGTTCTGATCGTGGACCACGCCATGGCGACGCGCGACCTGTTGGCGTGCATGATCGAGTGCGCGCTCCAGGCACGCTTCGGCGAGCACGCTGGAACCATGCAGCGTCGCTTCCACGTCGTCAAGACCATTCACGTCGCGCCAGATCAGGCGCAGAGATTCGCGCTTGCGAAATCGTCGCAGCGCACGTTTCATGCTGGCGTCATCGTGCTCTCCATGAAGCGCCCTGGCACGTGCATTCGCAGGGCGCGGATCGTTGACCAACTCGATCAATCCATCTCCCAGCAACTGGATGTCGGATAACAGGATCGCCAACGCGAAATCGCTTGCCAGCAACACCTTGCGCAAGCGCTCGTCGACGCCCGCGTCGTCGTGGAACTTCACCCCCGCGTCACGACAGGCACGTTGCAGCCGTTCCAAGCGCCGTTCCAGCACGTCGGCGATTTCGCGCGGCGTGGATTTGATCGCAGTGCTCATGCCCGCATTACACCAGAGCGGCACCAGGTCTGCGTCCCAACGCGCAGTTCATGCATCGCTGGGTTTGTCATGGCAATGTCGCGCGCCTGTAACATGTCGATCGATTATGGCGCCACCAAAACTGCCCCGAAATTTTTCCCGTCATCGATCTGGCGCCCAGTTTGGGCTGGCCTTGCTGGTCGCCAGCGCCGTGCTGGTCGTTCTGGTCGAGCGCCTTGATCCCGCGTTCGCGTGGACCAGCGACACCGTTCACGCCACATCGTTGTTCAACCTACTCCTGTTGAACGCATTGCCGCTAGCGGCGACCATGCTGCTATTGCTGGCGCTGACACGGCGCGTGGTGCTGGCGACATGGCTGACGGGCCTGCTGGGCTTCGCCATGTTTGCAGCAAACCGCGCCAAGCTATCGGAACTACAGACGCCTTTGCTTCCGGCGGATTTCCGCTTCCTCGCCGAGCCTGGCCCGGCACTCGCGCTATTCGCGCACTACATGACGTTCAGCGCCGGGTCGATCGCCAGCGTGCTTGTGGTTGTAGTTGTGACGGTGTTTTTTGCACGACGTCGCGGCTCGCCAGTGCTGGTTGGCTGGTGGCGTGCAGTTTTGGCGATCGTCGCCACCGTCATCGCGATATCGCTGATCGCGGGTTCGCCGCCTTGGCGCCAGCTCTACTCGTCCAAGCGCATGGGTTTCGAGCCGTGGGCGCTAACCGAAAGCACTGCGCGGGCGGGACTTATCGGCAGCCTGTTGATGTATCACTGGGAGCTTGGAGACGGTCGCGTGCCACAGGCCGATCGCGATGCCGCAATCGCGATGATTGATGCACACGCCGACCTCCTGCGCGAACGTCTGGCTGCGGCGAGCATCACGCGGCAACCGCCGGATATCCTGATCGTGCAGAGCGAATCGCTGTTTGATCCGGCGAGGCTCAATGACGTAGAGCCGGGTCGATTCCTGACCGAATTCCGGAAGCTCGCGAAGTCATCGCGCAGCGGCGAATTGCACGTGCCGACATTCGGTGGCGGCACCATCCGCACCGAGTTCGAACTGCTCACCGGAGCACCGCTGTCCAGCCTCGGCGGCATCCAGTACCCGTGGCTGGAACTGCGCGACGCGCGCTTCCCGAGCCTGGCCAGCATCCTCGCGCGCAACGGCTACACCGCCACCGCAATCCATCCGAACGGTGCCGCGTTCTGGAACCGCAATCGGGTTTTTCCGGAACTGGGTTTCCAGAAGTTCATTGATGTCGCAGCGTTCAAGAAGGAAGACATCGTCGGCCTTTTCACCTCCGATGCCGCATTGACCGACCACGTGATCGCCGAACTGAAGGACGACGGCCCGCCGCAATTCCTGTTCGCGATCACGATGGAAAATCACGGTCCGTTCGACTGGCGTCCGAATCTTGATGCGGAGCGCATGGCCGCGCTGCCGATGCCGTCAAAACTGGATTCCGGCGGTCGGCTCTGGTTCGGCAATTATCTGTACCTGCTCGACGATGCCGACCACGAACTCGGCCGTCTTGCTGAAGCGCTCAAGCAACGAAAGCGACGCACCCTGCTGCTGTTCTTCGGCGACCACCTGCCATCAATCCACACCGTCTACCACCAGCTCGGATTCGACGATGGCAAGTCGGAATTGAAACAACCGACGGAATGGCTGCTTTTCGATACAGCCAACCCAACCCAGGTGCAGGAAGACACCCAAACATGGCTGCTCCCCGCTCGCCTGCTCGACAGCGCCGGCATCGCCAACGAACCCTACTTCATCGTCACCGCCGCCTTGCGAGATGCCCTGAGCATCGGCGACGAACCGATCACGCCCAAACAAGCCAAAGCCTTCAACGCTTTGGCGCAGTTGCAGTTGCGTGGGAAGCTGGAAGGGCTCTTGAAGGAGCGGCTTGGAGTTTCATTACTGAAACGCTAACCGCGCAACCGCCCCGCGTCACGAAGTCGTCGAATCCAACACGCGAAAAAAAACCGGACGCCTAAGCATCCGGTTTTAATTTCAGTCAAAGCAGCGGAGGAGTGCTGCCTTGCCGTTTCACGCAGACGTGATGTTGAAGCTGCGCCTTGCGGCGCGACAGCCGCAATTACTTGCTGGCGGCCTTCTTCACGGCAGCGGCTTGCTTGACGATGCTGTCGTTGGTCATCTCGAAGCTGCCCTTGAGCAAGCCACCGATGGCCTCATTGGTCTTCATGCTGACGTTGGCCACTTCCTGGCTGGTCGCGAACATCTGCTCGGCGGTTGCCTTGGCCAGCTCCATGCCCTTCGGCATGAACGACTTGGCGGCGTCCATGTCACGCACTTCCGATGCCTGCGAGAGGAATTCGACGGTCGCGTTGAGGCGGCTCTCGAAGCTCTTCATCTGGATATCGGCGATGCGCTCGAAACCGGCGAGGGCGAGGGACTGCGCCTTGATGGCGGCGTCGGAGTAGCTCTTGCCGAGAGCCATGGCCTGCGAATTCATTTGTTCAAACATTTCGAAACTCCCGGTAGTGGTTGATGATGTGAACAGTATACTGGGGTTTTTGTGCAATGCAACATTTTGTCGGTGAACTTCTTTGCGGGGCGTCGCCATTGCGGATAAATCTCTTTAATATCAAGAACATGGATATGAACCTTCCAATGCTGTGTGACAGCAATCTGCCGTTTAGTCGCCGGCGTAGCTGCATCCTGACGTGCAGGTCTCGTGGACCACGATCCGCGACAGCAGATCCAGGTCGGGCTTCAAATGCTGCCAGATCCAGCGCGCCAGGTTTTCGCTGGTTGGGTTTTCCAGGCCAGGCACGTCGTTCAGGTAGTGGTGATCGAGCTGCTGATGGATTGGCGCGAACGCGCGCTTCAAGTCGGCGAAATCCATCACCCAGCCAGTCTGTGCGTCGATGGGACCGCGCACATGGACTTCAACGCGGAATGAGTGCCCATGAAGGCGGGCGCATTGGTGCCCTTCCGGCACGTTCGGTAAACGGTGCGCGGCCTCGATCGGGAAAACCTTGAAAATATCGAACATGTCGCCGTGCCAAAGCGGCTCAGGTGCGAGCCGCGCGATTGCCTAGCCGCGATTGGTCAGCGGCAGCAGCTTCCACCAGTTCGAGCGGTACTTCGGCCAGCCGCCGCCAAAATATGGGTGGTTCGGGTAGTTGAGTTTCAGCACGCGCTCAGTGTCGGCCGCAAGCGCTTTCTGGCCCAGCTCGCCGTAACTCTCGCTCATGATCGCCAGCGCGTCGCCAACCTGCGGCGTGCGCGGGTAGGTCTCGACGACCGATTTCGCACGATTAGCTGCGGCCACGTAAGCGCCGCGGCGCAGGTAGAACAGGGCGATGCTGAGTTCAGATTGTGCGACGCCATTGCGCAGGTACACCAAGCGCTGGCGCGCGTCCGGCACGTAACGGCTGTTCGGGTAGCGGCGCAGGAGGTCGGCGAAATCATCGAACGACTGGCGCACGAAAGCCTGGTCGCGCTTGGTCATGTCCAGCCCCACCCAACGCGCCAGCAGATCGCCTTCGCGGTTGAAGTTGATCAGGCCGCGCAGGTAATAGGCGTAGTCGATGTTCTTGTGTGTGGGGTAGGTGCGCACGAAGCGGTTGACAGTGGAATATGCATCGTCCGGCTTGTTGTTCTTGTACTGCGCGTAAGTAAGGTTCAACTGCGACTGCTCGGAATAAGGGCCGAATGGAAAGCGGCCGATCAGACGCCCGAACGTGACAGTCGCGTCGTTCCAGCTGCCGTCGTCGATTTCGTTGACACCCCTCTGGTAGAGATCCTCGACTGGCAGGGTTTCCAGTGGATCAACCTTTTTGCTGCCGAATAGGCTGCAACCGCCGAGCAACGCGATCAGCAACAAGAACGAAAGGCGGACAATGCTGCGGTTAGTCGGGGAAGCTCGCATGCGGGCTGGTTGGTCTGCGATCATGGGGGCGTGATGATACAGCCAATGAGTGAAGCGCCGGTTATGAAGCAGGGTCCTGCTGTCGTTACGGCCCGCAAGCAATGACCGACGACGTACAAGTACTGAGCGCGCAGATTCCCGAGTCTTCCGGCGGTCGCCGGCTGGACCAGGCCTTGGCCGACCTGTTTCCGGACTTTTCACGTTCGCGACTGACCGCGTGGATCAAGGACGGCGCGGTGCGCGTCGATGGCGAGATCGTGATTCCGCGCCATCTAGTCCATGGCGGCGAACAGGTGGAGCTCGAAGTACGCATGGAGCGGGAGATTGGCGCGGCACCCGAGGCGATCGGTTTGGACGTGCGCTACGAAGACGCCGACGTGTTTGTTATCAACAAGCCGGCTGGATTGGTCGTGCATCCCGGTGCCGGCAACCGGTCAGGGACGTTGCAAAATGCTTTGCTGCATCGCGATGCGGCATTGGCCGAAATCCCGCGTGGCGGCTTGGTCCATCGTCTGGACAAGGACACATCCGGCCTGATGGTGGTGGCGCGAACCCTGCGTGCGCACACCGCGCTGGTCGAACAACTTTCGGCGCGCGATGTGCATCGTCAGTACGAAGCCATCGTCTACGGATCGATGGTCGCGGGCGGCAAGGTCGAGAAACACATCGGCCGCCATCCGACCGATCGCCTGCGGCAGGCGATCCGCGATGACGGTCGCGACGCAGTTACGCACTACCGCGTTCGCGAGCGATTTCGTGCGCTGACCTTGATCGAATGTCGCCTCGAAACGGGACGGACGCACCAGATTCGCGTCCACATGATGTCGGTGCGGCATCCGCTGGTTGGTGACGCGACGTACGGCGGCGGATTGCGACAGCCCAAGGGCGCGACGCCGGAGCTGGCCGATGCTTTGCGCGGCTTCAAGCGTCAGGCGCTGCATGCGGAAAAACTGGAATTCGCGCATCCGGGCGATGGCCGACTGGTCAGCGTCGAAGCCGAGCGACCGGACGACATGGAAACGCTGTTGGCGGCCTTGCGGGAAGATGTGAAGGCGAGTGTGTGAAGGTTGGTGGCGGCATTGACGCTATGTCTGGGCCGCACTGGATAGTTCCGGATTGGCCCGCGCCATCCGGCATTCGCGCAGGCGTAAGCACGCGGGGTATCGCCGGTGTCTCACTGCCGCCGTGGAATACCTTCAATCTCGGCGACCGCTGTGGTGACGATCCTGATCACGTCGCCGCGAATCGCGCCGCGCTGTTCGAAAAATGCGGACTGCCGCAAGCGCCGCATTGGCTTCGACAGGTACATGGCAACGAGGTTGTGCGGGTGTCGTCTCAGTCCGCTCACGATGTTCCCGAAGCCGATGCTGCGGTCACTTCCGATCCGGGCGTGGTACTCGCCATCCTCACCGCCGATTGCTTGCCTGTTTTCTTCTCAAGCGAGGATGGCGCGCACATCGGCGCGGCACATGCGGGTTGGCGCGGGATGGCGGCGAGCGTGCTTGAAGCCACGGTTGCAGCAATGGGCATTTCGCCGGATCAAATCGTCGCGTGGTTAGGGCCGGCGATCGGCGCAAGCTCATACGAAGTCGGCTCGGAAGTGCGCGATGCGTTTGTCGCGGATGATCACCGTACCAAGGCGGCATTCACGGAAACCCGACCCGGTCATTGGCTCTGCGATCTCTACGCGCTGGCGACGCAGCGTCTCCGAATCTGCGGTGTCCGCGAAATCCACGGTGGCGATTTCGATACGCGCATCGACGGGCGCTTTTATTCCTATCGACGCGATCCAAACACGGGCCGCTTCGCCAGCCTTATCTGGCGAGCTTCGTAACGTTTGATTCGCTACTGAGTGGCACGTCTGCCCGAGGTTTGTAATGCCCGCGCCACTATCCTGATTCGTCGTCATCCCTGCGCAAGCGCATTGCTGTCGGGGAGAGTCAGCAAAGGCTCGCTCAACCGAGCAAAAGCAGTCCCTCGTCATTCCTGCGAAGGCAGGAATCCATTCTGAACTTGGTGTTTTTTCGCCAAATTGACGAAGATCAAAATGGATTCCTGCCTTCGCAGGAATGACGAGATTTGCGGGTTTCGGCGCTCCCGCTATTTTGAGTCGCCCGCACGGAATCTCGCCGGAAGAATTCATCAGCGCTCTGGGCTAGTGCCGTTTTGTCGACGCGAACAGATGCTTGTCGAGGTCGACTACGACCGCGCCGGTGCGCGTGCAAGCGCCCAAACGTCCACGCGTGCGACGCCTGCCTCGCGCAACACGCGGGCGCACTCGCCCAGCGTTGAACCCGTCGTCATAACGTCATCGAAAATAGTGACGTGTGATGGCAGCGAGTCGCTATCCGAAACCGAGAACGCACGAGCCAGGTTGCGCCGTCGCGCCGCTGCGTCCAGTCCGGTCTGCGCCGTCGTATTGCGCTGTCGTTGCAAGCGATCAATCGCGATGTCGATCCCAAGTGCCTGCGCAATCGGCCGCGCCAGCTCCAGCGCTTGGTTGT
>JAYUYW010000062.1:0-16592 GCA_043752325.1 Rhodanobacteraceae bacterium
GCTGGCCAGTACCGCGACTACCTCTCGCGCGCACTGCACGAGTACAAATCCGGCAAGCGCGAGAACGCGATCATGGCCGGTTTTGTCGCGACCTTGTCCGATGAGGACATGGAAGATCTCGCCGCCTACTTCGCCAGCCTTCCCGCGGCCGTGACGGATCTCTCGCACGCCGAGTGATTCGATGCGCGCTGCAGCCGTTCGCGCGGACTTTTTGTTTCGCTCGTGGTGGCTTTCGCCAGACTGGTCAAGCGTCTGGCGAAAGCCAACAACAAAAGCGACGCGGCAGGCCCAGGAAACGCTCGATCAGTTTGGCGACAGTCAATCGACGCGGAACGGCGACATGAGAAAACCCCGCGGCGCGGCCGCAAGCCCGAGCGCAGCTACGAAAATCCATCTGCGATTGGCAAACCCAAGCGACGCGCAATGAAATAGTCGAGGCTGGCCGTCCCAGGTCCCGCCAACATCAACCAAACGAAAATCAATGTGTATAGCGTCTCGTCGAGTTCGACGAATTCGTTGATGCCGCTGACGTTCTTGATGACGACCAATGCGATCGCGACGATCATGTTGATCGCCATCGGAATGCAGGTGAGGCGCGTGAACAGTCCGAGCATCAGCAAGGCACCGCCGATCAGTTCGGTCCACGCGGACAAGCCGGCGCTGAAAGCGGGAAACGGAATTTCCCAACCGATAAATCGCTGGGTGAAACCGTCGAGGTTCTGCAACTTGGCCCAGCCGGTCTCCAGCCAGAAGTAGCCAAACGACAGGCGCACCAGCAGAGGGCCGAGCCAGGAAATGGATTTCGCAAATGCCAACAACGAACTGCATAACGAAACGATGGCTTGCTTGGATCAATTCCTGACACCAGCGGGGAGACGCTAGCGTGCCGCTCGATGGGCCATCGCAATAGTTCGACGCGTCCGTAGCTTGCGGCGAGCGGTCCACGCAACGCAGCGTATCCGTAAAGAAATCGTGAAATAGCTGAACGCTGGTCCGCCGTTGATGTGCTGGCGGACGCATAGACACAACCGCTGGCTCGCGCGTTGCACGATCTTCAGATCGCATCCGTAGAATCCTCGGCACCGCACAAATTGGTGGCCGCGCTTCTTGAGTGTCATTGCTGTCCGGTCGCTTTCTCGTCTGAAGTAAACCGTTTCACGCAAAATCCCTTTCCAATTCGTAGGAGTTCACCATGAATACCACCAAGCTCACCGGCGTCGCCTTGGCCACTCTGGTTGCCGGCATGTTCGGCACCGCAACGATGTCCAGCGCTTTCGCTGCCGACGGCAACGACGGCATGGTCAAGTGCGAAGCATCGTCCGCCTGCAAGGGCCAAGGCGCTTGCAAGACCGAAGCGAATGCCTGCAAGGGTGAGAATGCCTGTAAAGGCCAGGCGATGACGATGCAGAAGTCGCAGGCCGATTGTGACAAAGCGCAGGCGACGGCCAAGTCCGAACACAAGATGGACGACAAGAAAATGTAATTCGATGACTGCGCCGGGGCGTCCCCGGCGCAGTCGTTTTTGCCGATGAAAAATCTTTCGACACCTTTGCGTTATCCGTACCTCGGCCACGGTCTTGGCCTGCGCGTCGATCACTACGACGCCATCCTGGAAGACAAGCCCGCCATCGATTGGTTGGAAGTCGTCTCCGAAAATTATCTGGTTCCCGGCGGACGCCCGCTCGACTACCTGGAACGCTTCCGTGAACGCTACCCGCTGGTGATGCATGGCGTTTCGCTCTCGATCGGAAGCACCGATTCGCTGGATCGCGACTACCTCAAATCCCTGCGTCAGCTCGCTGACCGCGTGCAGCCAGCTTGGATTTCCGATCACCTGTGCTGGACTGGTGTCGAAGGCGTCAACCTGCACGACTTGATGCCACTGCCCCATACCGACGAAGCCATTGCACACGTGGTTGACCGCGTTCGCAAGGTACAGGACTTCCTTGGTCGCCGCATCCTCCTCGAGAACGTGTCGAGCTACATCGGTTACACACACTCAACGGTTCCCGAGTGGGAGTTCGTCAGCGCCATTGCCAACGCCGCCGACTGCCTGCTGCTGGTCGACGTCAACAACGTTTACGTCAGCAGCGTCAACCATGGTTTTGACGCGCTGGAATATCTGGATGGCTTGCCCGCCGAGCGCGTCCAGCAGTTCCATCTGGCCGGGCACCTGAAAGGCGATCGGCTGATCATCGATACTCACGATGCGACCATTTCCGATCCCGTCTGGCAGCTCTATGCGGAAGCGCTGAAGCGATATGGACCGGTCTCGTGCCTGATCGAACGCGACGACCGCATCCCGCCGTTGGCCGAACTTATGGCCGAGCTGGAACAGGCCCGCAAGATTTCCAGCGATACGCTGGCACTGGCGGCGTGATCTCGCTGCGCGAGTTGCAGACGCGCTTCAAGGCGCATCTGCTCGAAGGCGATCAGGCCATTGCGGAATCGGTCACCAGCGTGTCAGCTGAAGACGGCGAAGAACGACTTGGCATTTACGGCTTCGGCTACGGGCAGCGATTGCGCGAAGCGCTGCGTATCGAATTTCCAGGACTTGCCGCGCTGGTCGGCGACGAAGCTTTAAACGGCCTGCTTGACCGTTACATCCGCGCCTGCCCGTCTCGCCACCCGAATGTGCGCTGGTTGGGCCGGGACATGGTCAATTGGCTCCAGCGTGACGCCAATTATTCCGCGCGCGCCGAGCTGGCCGAAATGGCGAAGCTCGATTGGGCGCTATCGACGTCGTTCGATGGGCCCGATGTCGCGAGTATCGACAGCAGCGTGCTGGCTTCGCTGGCACCCGATCACTGGCCCGGTCTTGGGTTTACGATCCATCCGGCTGTGCAAGTGATGCCGTCGCGGTGGAACGTCGACGCGATTCGACTGGCGATCGGTGACGCCGACACACCCGCCCCGGCGCTGGCGAGTCTGGACGATGCTGAACTGGTGGTCTGGCGCAAGGATTTCGGGGTGCGTTATCGACGTCTTGATATCGACGAATCGGCTGCCTTGGCCGCCGTGCGCGCGAATGGAACGTTTGGTGAAGTGTGCGAGTTGCTCTGCGGATGGCACGCCGAGGACTCCGTCCCCGCGCGTGCCGTGTTCCTGCTGCAACGCTGGTTCGCGGCCGGATGGATCGCCGGCGTGCAGACCGCTACGCCGGACGACGGCCCTGCCCCGCCGCGAGATGACGCCTGAAGCAGGCATCCGCTACAGTGCGGGTCGAATTGTATCGGCACCTCCCATGCAGCGTGACCCCATCGAACAGGTTCTGGAGTCGGCTCTCAACGGCTTCCAGCTTCGCGTGGAGATCGTTGCCCACCCAAGCTACTGCGGCGAGTGGATGGAGCGCGAGCAAGCCGCGACGCAAGGCGCTTTCCACCTGATCGGTGAAGGCGAATGCGTGGTCGAATGCGCCGCGCTGGCCATGCCAGTGACCTTGTATAGTGGCGACCTGGTGATGTTTCCGCATGGCGGCGGTCATGTGATCCGCTCGTCGCCAGTTGCCTTCGAGGATCCCACCGAGCCCAGCTACACCAGCCTGCTCTGCGGCGAATTTGTTTTCGTGATCGGGGCGCACAATCCCGTGCTTCGCGCGTTACCCGAATGCGTCATCGTGCGTGCCGCCGATGGTGGCGATTCGTTTCGGCATCTGGCCTCGTTGCTCATCGACACTTCGCGCCGTGCGCAATTAGGTCGTCAGGTGATGCTCAACAGTCTTGCCGCCAGTTTGTTCATTCTGGCTGTCTGCGAATTCGCCGAGCACAGCGTAAATCCGCGCGGCCTGTTTGCTGCCTTGGCCGACCCGCGCCTGGCCAAGGTGCTTCAGGCTATCCACGACCGTCCGGGCGATGACTGGTCTATCGCTGCCCTCGCAAGCATCGCCGGCATGTCGCGAACCACCTTTGCCGAACGCTTCAGCCGCTTGCTGGAACTTCCACCAATGCAGTACCTCACCCAATGGCGCGTCAGCCAAGCCAAATTGATGTTGCAGAATCGGCGGTTGTCGGTTGCCTCGATCGCCGAGCAGCTCGGCTACAAGAGCGAACCGGCATTCCGCAAGCTGTTCAAGCGGGTTACCGGAATCGGACCGGGCAAACAACGCTCGCAATCGCACTGAGTTCGGCTGGGCATGTCTGAGGCGTTTCGTCGCGAGTCGGCGACAAGCCGATATACAGCGGGATCGGAGCGGAAACTTTGCTAGTCTTCGTCGTTGTGTTGCGTCGCTCGACGCATCGCGCGTTCCATCTTTCGCGACCAATCCATGCTGCCAGAACTCGGTAACTTCGCCCTGATCCTCGCTACCCTGCTGGCGCTCGCGCAATGCGTGCTGCCGATGATGGGTGCGCATCGCGGCGACGCGGCGCTGATGGCCGTCGCAAGGCCAGCGGTGATTGGCCAGTTCCTTTTCGTCGCTATTGCGTATCTGCTGCTGACGGTTGCTTTCCTGACCCAGGATTTCTCGGTGGCTTATGTCGCCCAGAACTCCAACCTGCGCCTGCCGATGTACTACCGACTCTCGGCAGTCTGGGGCGCACACGAAGGTTCGCTGTTGCTCTGGATACTGATCCTCAACGTCTGGTCGCTCGCCGTCGCGTTGCGCTCCAGGCGGCTGCCGCAGGACTTCATGGCGCGCGTTCTGGGTGTGATGGGTTTCGTCAGCCTGGGCTTCCTGTTGTTCACGGTGCTGACCTCCAACCCTTTCACGCGCGCCTTGCCAGCGCCGGCCGATGGCATGGACTTGAACCCGGTATTGCAGGACCCCGGATTGATCATCCATCCGCCAATGCTTTACATGGGCTATGTCGGGTTTTCCGTGGCGTTTGCGTTTGCGATTGCGGCACTGCTCGGCGGCAAGCTGGATCGCGAATGGGTGCGCTGGTCTCGACCCTGGACCAATGTGGCCTGGGCGTTCCTTACCCTCGGCATCACGCTCGGATCGTGGTGGGCGTATTCCGTGCTCGGCTGGGGCGGTTGGTGGTTCTGGGACCCGGTCGAGAATGCGTCATTCATGCCGTGGCTGGTTGGCACCGCGCTGATCCACTCGCAGGCGGTCACCGAAAAACGCGGTTCGTTTCGAGCCTGGACTTTGTTGCTGGCGATCATCGCGTTCTCGCTATCACTGCTCGGCACATTCCTGGTGCGCTCCGGCGTGTTGACCAGCGTGCACTCGTTCGCCAGCGATCCCGAGCGAGGGCTTTTCATTCTTGCCTTTCTCGCCATCACGGTTGGGGGCTCGCTGCTGATATACGCCTTGCGTGCGCCCAGCGTCGCCGGCGGAGAGCCTTTCGCGGCGGTGTCGCGCGAGACCGGATTGCTCATCAACAACCTGCTGTTCACGTGCGCTGCCGCGATGGTGCTGCTGGGCACCCTGTATCCCTTGCTTGGCGAAGCGCTCGACCTGGGCCGCATTTCAGTCGGGCCGCCGTATTTCGGCTTCCTCTTCATCGTGCTGATGACGCCCATCATCCTTCTGCTGCCGTTCGGACCGCTGCTGCGCTGGCGTGAAGGTCAAGGCAAACAGGCGGTAAAACTGCTGGTTCCGGTATTCGTGGTCGTCGTGCTCGGGGCAATGGCGAGCGCGCTGCTGGTCGGCGATCTTGGCATCGCGGCAATCGCGGGAACGGCTGGTGGCCTTTGGGTGGGCTTGGGCGTTGTCGCTTTCGTGGTGCACCGTTGGCGCGTGGCGCCTGCCGGCAAGCGTTTCACGCTGGAGATGCTAGGCATGGTAACGGCTCACACCGGTGTCGCAATCTTCGTCACTGGCGTGCTTATTACCGGTGCTGCCAGTATCGAGAAAGACGTGCGCCTCACGCCCGGCGAGTCGATCAGCGTTGGCGACCTGAGCTTTCGCTTCGACGGCATCGAGCACACGGAAGGCCCGAATTTCAAGGCCGACCAGGGCAGCATCGTGGTCAGCCGCAATGATCGTGAAATCCAGACCCTGCATCCACAAAAACGCCAGTACGGCACCAACAGCCAGGTCCAGACGGAAGCCGCGATCCGCGCCGGTTTTTTCCGGGATATTTACGTGGCACTTGGTGAGCCTCTCGGCGATGAAGGTGCCTGGGCGGTGCGCATTTACGTGAAGCCGCTGATCCGCTGGGTCTGGCTGGGTGGACTGTTGATGATGCTCGGCGGATTCGTCGCGGCGGCGGATCGACGCTTCCGCGCGCGCCGGGCTGAGCGCGCGTCAATCGCCGCCGAAGTATTGGAAGGCCGGCGATGAAGCTGTCGCGTCTGCTGCCATTTTTCGGATTGGTCGCACTGGTCGCGCTGTTTGGATTCGGCATCCGCTGGAACATGCACCACGACCAGCGCGAAGTGCTGTCGCCATTGATCGGCAAACCCGCCCCGCAATTTTCGTTGCCGGTGTTTGGCGAAACGTCGCGCAAATACGGCAATGTCGATCTCAAGGGCAAGCCCTATCTGATCAACGTGTTTGCGAGCTGGTGTGTCGCATGTCGCGACGAGCATCCGTTATTGATGGCCGAGGGCGCGCGCCTGGGCGTTCCGCTGGTTGGCCTCAACTACAAGGACGAGCCAGCCGATGCGCAACGCTGGTTGGCGCAGTTCGGCAATCCTTACGACACCGTGATCGTCGACTACGACGGTCGCGCGGCGATCGATTTTGGCGTTTATGGCGCGCCGGAAACCTTCCTCGTCGACGCGGCCGGGATCATCCGCTACAAGCGCATCGGGCCGATCACGCCCGACGCTCTTCGAGACGAATTGTTGCCCGCGATTGCTGCGGCAAAGGCGGCTCCATGACCATGCTCGCGCGCATGGCTTTTGTGGCGATGCTGGCCGCGATCGTGTCGCCTGCGTTCGCCATCGATCCACTGCCGTTCGCGGACCGCGCGCAAGAACAGCGCTTCCAGGACCTGGCCCGAGAATTGCGCTGCCTGGTTTGCCAGAATGAAAACCTCGCAGACTCCCACGCGCCACTGGCCAAGGACTTGCGCGAACAGGTGTTCGAGCAGATGCAGGCCGGCAAGAGCGATGCGCAGATCAAGGAATGGTTAACCGACCGCTACAGCGAGTTCATGCTATACGACCCGCCTTTGCGCGGCGGCACGCTGCTGCTCTGGTTTGGCCCGTTCGTGTTGCTGCTGATTGGTACGGTCGTGGTCGCGATGATCGTGCGGCGGCGCAGTCGTGGTCTGACCCGAACAACGGAACCCAATCAATCGATCAGCGACGAGGACTGGACATGACTGGCTTCGTTCTCTGCGCCGCCGTGATGACCTTGATCGCCTTGGCATTCATCGTCGTGCCCCTGCTGCGCGCGCACCGCCATGCTGACCCAATGGCGAGTCGACGCCTCGCACTGGATCGGGCTTTGGCGAGTGGTGCCATCAGCACCGAAGAACACGCCGCCAAGCTCGCAGCGGTCACTCCAGGATTAGCGATCGATGCGAATGCGCTTCCCGTGCGATCTCGCAGCGGCTACGTTGCGCTGCTGCTGACCGTGTTGTTGCTGCCGGCCCTCGCAATCGTCACCTACGCCCAGGTCGGCCGACCTCAGGCATTCGATGCCGCCGCACCGCAACCGAGCGCGGGCGATGCCGGCGCTGGCATCGAAATGGACCAAGCCGTCGCCGGACTCGTCACCAAACTCGAGCAGGATCCCGACGACGGAAAAGGCTGGGCACTGCTTGGCCGTGCCTACCAATCCATGCAGAAATCCGAACAGGCAATGCACGCCTTCAAGCGGGCCCGCGCGTTGCTGCCCGACGATCCCGAACTGATGGCCGACTATGCGCAGGCGCTGGTGATGGCTGGTGGCAAGAGTTTTTCGGGCGAACCCAAGGAATTGCTGGATCGTGCGCTGACGATCCAGCCGGACAATCAGCGCGCTTTGTGGTTGCGCGGTGTCGCCGAAAACCAGGCGGGTGATCACGCGGCGTCCATCGCGACATGGACGCACTTGCTCGGCTTGCTGCCACCCGATTCGCCGGTGGCCACCAGCGTGCAGACGCAAATCGAGGAAGCTCGCGGCAAGGCGGGTATGCCGGCTGTCGTGGCTGCAGCGGACACCAAAAGCGTCGACGCCAGCAATGCGCCACGACTGACCGTGTCGTTGGGTATTGATCCGTCGATTGCTGCACAAGTGGAGCCATCGATGTCGGTGTACGTGTTCGCACGCGCAGTCAGCGGCCCGCCGATGCCCTTGGCGATCCAGCGCCTCACCGTTAGCCAGTTGCCAACCACGCTGACGCTCGACGATAGCAACGGCATGCTGCCGAACATGAAACTGTCCGACTTCCCGCAGGTGGTAGTCGGCGCGCGCATTTCGCGCAGCGGTGATCCGATTGCCCAAGGCGGTGACTGGCAGACGCTTTCCGATCCTGTTGAAACGAAGCGCAAGGACACGATCGTGCTGACCATCGACCAGATCATCCCGTAGCCAATGACCGGCGGCCCGTTGCGATGGCTCGGCGCTGCACTGGCGCGATACCTGTCCGAGCCGCGCGACGATGAATCCCACGGAACCACGAGTCGGCCGGAATTGCTCGGCAAGACTCTATGCAAGGGCGATGTGTTGCTGGTCGAAGGTAGCAGTCGCTTCGCGACAGCAATCTGTTACCTCACTCAGTCAACCTGGTCGCATGCGGCACTCTGCGTTGGCAGCGCGCCGGATGTTGACAACGAAGATAGAGGCCCGTGGCTGGTCGAGGCCGACATCAATGAAGGCGTCCGCGCACTGCCGATCAGCAGCTTTGCACAGCGGCATACACGCATTTGCCGCCCGGTCGGACTGGATGCAAAAGAAATCGATCAGGTCGCGAGTTATGCGCTGGGCCGCGTCGGCAATCGCTACGACTTGCGGAACATAATCGATCTCACACGTTATCTCATCAGCACGCCGCCGGTGCCGGAATCGATGCGGCGCCAGATGCTGTCGCTGGGCAGTGGCGATCCCACCCGTGCGATCTGCTCGTCCCTGATCGCCGAGGCGTTCGCGTCGGTGCGTTATCCGGTGCTGCCGGATATCGAAGTGGTTCGACGTCGTGGCCCCGATGGCCGGTGCCAAGCGCGTGAGATTCTGCACATTCGCCATTCCAGCCTGTACATGCCACGCGACTTCGACGTGTCGCCTTACTTCCAGATCATCAAGCCAACGTTGGCAAGTGGATTTGATCCACACCAGGTCGCTTGGGCAACGGCGGACATGCGGAACCTGCCGCCTTGCGCGTGATTGCGCCAGCCATTGGAACTGGCCGGCGCGGAATGCACGCGTTACATTGCCCACCCACATCACGACCCGCCCGCAATGCCTGACGCCCGCCGTTATTTTTCCCTGTCGTCGCCGTTTTCAATGAAGCGTGGCGGCGAACTGCGTGGCGCTCAACTGGCCTACGAAACCTGGGGCGGACTCAACGAGCAACGCGACAACGCGGTAATGATCTTGACCGGTTTGTCGCCCAGCGCACACGTCGCGTCCAGTCCCGAAGATCCCGATGAAGGCTGGTGGGAAGGCATTGTTGGTCCCGGCAAGGCCATCGACACGACTCGCTGGTTCGTGATCTGCGCCAACACGCTCGGCAGTTGCAAGGGCTCGACCGGCGCGGCGTCGACCAACCCCGACACTGGCGAGTTGTATCGAATCGACTTTCCCGCGCTCACCCTCGATGACGCAGCAAACGCGTCGCAGGAATTGGTGCGTGGCCTTGGCATCGAACGACTGGCCTGTCTGGTCGGCAACTCGATGGGTGGCATGACCGCGCTTGCCTATCTGCTGCTGCATCCCGGTTCGGCGCGACACCACATCAGTATCTCTACTGCACCACAAGCGCAGCCGTTTGCCATCGCGATCCGCTCGTTGCAACGCGAAGCGATCCGGCTTGATCCGAATTGGAAGGAAGGCCACTACGATGACAATGCCTACCCCGAAGCGGGCATGAGCATCGCCCGCAAGCTCGGCGTGATCACCTATCGATCGGCGCTGGAATGGACCGGTCGTTTTGCCCGCATCCGGCTCGACTCCGAACAGCGCGACGATGAACCATTCGCCGCCGAATTCCAGGTCGAGTCGTACCTGATCGGCCACGCCAGGCGTTTCGTGCGCAGCTTCGATCCGAACTGTTACCTCTACCTGTCACGCGCCAGTGACTGGTTCGATATCGCCGAATGCGTCAGCCCGCCCGACCACGATGCGCTACGCCACATCCGCGTGGAAAAAGCGCTGGTGATCGGTGTCAGCACCGACATCCTTTTCCCGCTCGACCAGCAGCAGCAGATTGCCGATGGGCTGGCGGCTGGCGGCGCGACGGTTGAATTTGTCGCCCTCGACAGCCCGCAGGGACATGACGCGTTCCTGGTTGATATCGACAATTTCGGCGCTGCGATCAGCGACTTTCTCGGTACCGCTTGAGGGACGCTCTGATCAGCTCCAGTCGGTCAACTGCTCGACCCGATAAAGCTCGCGCCATGCCGGACGCTGCTTGACCAGCGCTGCCAACCTGGCCAGTTCCGGCCAACTGTCGGCAGGCTTGGGCATGTTGCGCGACCAGCGCATCAGCATCGTCAAGTAGAGATCGACAAGGCTGAGCCTTTCGCCGAGCAGATAAGGGCCAGCCTTCGCCAAGTGCGTTTCGACCCGATCCCACGCCGCTTCGATGCGACCCACAGCAGCCGCCTTCGACGCCGCCTCGACTTCGGCCGGCGCGAAATCCTGCGGATAAAACCATTGCCGAAACGCCGGCATCAGCGTGTTCGCGAAATGCACCGTCCATTGCAGGTATTGCGCTCGGCGAGGATCGCCGGCGACGGGTGCGAGGTCGGAGTCAGCATGGCGCTCACCGAGCAACAACAGCAGCGCAGCGCATTCGAATACCGGCGCACCATCGACAATCAAAGTCGGCACCAGACCATTCGGGTTCAAGCGCAGGTATTCCGGATCCTTGTGGGCACGCGCCTCCATGTCAACCAGACGCAACTCATGCGGCACACCGAGTTCGAGTAGAGCCAGGTGAACGACCATGCTGGCCGAACCGGGGGAGTAATAGAGCGTGTACATGATTGCGCGCCTCGTTGGAAGGTACGGAAGGATACGGGGAATACACCCGGCGATGCAGTGGGAAAATATCTCGTTTCAGGCTCTCGAAAGCCGGAGTCGCATCGATATCGTTGTCGGCATCAGCTACAACGACAACATCGGCAAGGCGATTGCGGATGCGATAAACGTACTGCAAATCGATGACCGAATTCTGAAAGACGCGGCACCGGACTCGGCGACTCCAGCGTCAACCTCGGCATCGCCCGTTGGCCATTGCAAGCGACGCTTGGGTTGTACGTACCTCGGAACTGCGTGCGATCAAGGAACACTGTGACGCCGACGGCATCCGCATTCCATTCCCGCACAGCGAAATCGCGGTCCGCAGTTTGCCGACGCCCGATGCGCCGAAGGACATCTCGATGCAAACGGCTTGAGTCAGAAACCCTTCCTACCCGCTCACCTCGTCGTCCCCCCTTTCGCGAGGATGACTTTGCGTGGGCGAAGGCGAATCGCGATAGCGGCTATTTCGAAAGTTACGTCACTTTGACCTGATAACACGGCTCGTACGGCTTCCCGCTCGGCAACTTCATGCGCTGTTGTTCGACGAAACTTTGTAACAGTGCGTCCAGCGCCAGCATGATTTCTCGGTCGCCGTCGATCTGGAATGGTCCATGCGCGGCAATTTCGCGGACGCCTTCTTCCTTTACGTTGCCTGCGACGATGCCCGAGAACGCGCGTCGCAGGTAAGCGGCGAACTCATGGCGGGGCTGCTGTCGATGCAGATTCAACCCGGCCATTGCGGCGTGGGTCGGCTTGAACGGCTGCTGGAAGATGTCTTCTATCGTGAGTGCCCAGTTGAAGTAGAACGCATCCTTGGTATTGAGCCGTGTGATTCGCACCTGCTCGATGCCCTTGCGAACCTGGCGTGCAACCTCTGCCGGGTTGTCGATGATGATCTGGTAGTGCTCAGCAACGCTGTCGCCTAGCGCGAGTCGCAGGAACTGGTCGATTTGCTCGAAGTAGGCAGCGCACTGTCGGGGCCCGGTGAAGATCAGCGGGAATGGCGTACCGGCGTTATCCGGATGCAGCAGGATGCCGAGCAGATAGAGGATTTCCTCTGCCGTGCCGACACCACCGGGGAATACGATGATGGCGTGACCGATGCGCACGAAGCCTTCAAGGCGCTTTTCGATGTCCGGCATGATGACGAGATGATTGACGATCGGGTTCGGTGATTCGGCGGCGATGATGCCGGGCTCGGTGAGGCCAATGTAGGTATTCGCGGTGCGGCGCTGCTTTGTGTGCGCAAGCGCGGCACCTTTCATCGGCCCTTTCATTGCCCCCGGTCCACAACCGGTGCAGATGTCGAAACCGCGCAAGCCGAGTTCGTAGCCGACGTCCTTGGTGTAGTCGTATTCCAGTCGTGAAATCGAGTGCCCACCCCAGCAAACCACCAGGTTTGGATCGACGTTGGGTTTGAGCAGGCGTGCATTGCGAAGAATCTGGAAAACGGCATCGGTGATGCCTTCGGAATCGGCGAGGTCGAATGCCCCGGCTTCGATTTGCGCCGACACGTAGACGATGTCGCGCACGACCGCGTAAAGGAGTTCGCTGACGCCCCTGATGATTCGCCCATCGACAAATGCATCGGCCGGCGCATTGCTTAGCTCCAGTACCAAGCCACGATCCTGTTGCAGCACCTGGATTTCAAAATCGGGAAAGCGCTCGGACGCGGCGCGCGGATCGTCGGTGACGTGGCCTTGGGTCAGCACGGCGAGCGCGCAGCGGCGCAGCAGCTGATGCAGTCCGCCGGAACTGACGTCGCGAAGCCGGGCGACTTCGTCGCGTGACAACACGTCGAGGCCAGCCGCCGGAGTGATGCGCGCGCTCAGGGTGGCGCTGGAAATGGTCGGAACGTGGGTGACAGCCATCAAAAACTCCTAGGAATGATTCCCGTGCTCACTGCTGATTGAAATTCACGAACAGCATGCCCGCAATCTCGGAAAAGAAAAACCGGCGCCCTTGCGGACGCCGGTTTGGTTACGCGTCGTTGCTTTGATTTAGAACGAGTAGCGGACGGTTAGCTGTGCGGCCCAGCGCTGCGATGGATTCTGCGACTCGTTGATGTTGATGTCGCCCGGATTGTAAACGCCATTCTGGATCTGGTTGTCGATGTTGTAGATCGGACGACCTTGCGCATCGACGCCGCCAAAATTGGCGAGGCGACGGGTCAGCGGGAAGTTGGCGCGCTCTTCGATGCCCCAATCCTCGTTCAGCAGATTGGTGAAGTTGAATATGTCCAGGCGCACTTCACCCTTGCTTCCCGCAAACAGGCCCGGGATTTCCTGGCGCAGGGTCACGTCGATCTGGTTAAACCACGGCGCGCGCGCCGAATTGCGCTTGAAAATCTGGCCCTGGTTATCGCTTAGGTAGTTGTCGCTCTTGATGTAATCGATAAACTGCTGTTGCTGCTCAGGAGTTGACGTACCAGCGAAGCCAATCGAACCGAGATCGGCAGGGATGAACGCCAGGTCCTGAAAGAAGCTGTCGCCGTTGGCATCGTTTCCGAATACCCAGCTGTACGGTGCGCCGGAATGACCGTCATAAAACATGCTGGCGGCGGTTGCGTACTCGCCAAACAGATTCTTTGACCAGCTGAGTGACGCAATTGCGCGACGCGGGATCGAATAGTTCGAGATACCAACGACGGCATCATTCGGGTTGGTAAACGCGCGATTGCTGAAGTTTGAATTGGCGACGCTGGACGTGCCCGGGTTGACTTCCGTGGCGCGGCTGTAAGTAAAGCCGACGGTACCCGACCAGTTGTCTGAAAAGGGCTTGTTAACCGAAAGTGTCAGGTTGTTCGAGCCACCTTTTCCGGTATTGGTGAGGTAAGTAACCGTGCCGAACGAAGGGTTGGCATTCCAGCGCGTTGTGTTGGACGAACTTGGCGCTTGCGTCGGGAAACGCGAGTAAGTCAGGCGACCGTCGGGCAGCGTACCGGTCGGCGCACCCACGTTGAGCGACTGATACTGGATCGCATCATTGACATTGATCGACTCGAACTCCGCGGTGCCTACGAGTCCCCACCAAGGCAGCTCATGGTCAAGGCCCAGGCTCAGCTTGAGCACGGTAGGCAAGCGGAAATCGGAATCGATGGTGTCAACGTTCATCACCGAACTGCCGAGACCGGGAACCGTAATCGCGCCACCCGGAATATTCTGGCCAAACGGATTGCCACTGAAAGCCGGATCGGTCGGCAGGCGCAGGCGATTGATGTCGTAGGCGGCAACTGCGACACCGTTATTGGAATAAGGGTTCGCGACCCATACGCTGGGCGCATTGCTGATGAACAGACCGGCGCCACCGCGCAACTGGGTCAACCGCTCGCTATCGAACGCGTAGTTGAACGAGAAGCGGGGCTGGATCACGCCGTTGCCGTCGATGGAGTTCTGGTTGCTGTATCCGAACCCACCGCGCGCGGCATTCGGGCTTTGCGTTGCACTGGGCGCGCGCAGGCCGCAGGGGCCGAGATTGCCGAGCGTGCCAGGCGCTGCCGAAAAGCACGGATTGAAGGTAGGATCGGTGCTGATCTTGGGCACGTCATAACGCAGGCCGTACTGGATCGACAGTTGGTCGGTCGCCTGCCACGTGTCCTGGGCAAACAAGCCGATTTGATTGATGTCGAATACCGCCGCAACGTTGTTGAGATCGAAGCCCGGCGCCGGCTGCGCCAGGCGATAGCGGCGATAGCGTCCAGCGTCGAAATCAGCAATGGTGTCGAATTCGTAAGCACCATTGAAACGCTGCAGGAACAGGTTGTAGTACTCGTCGCGCTGGATGTCCATACCCGCCTTGACAGAATGCTCTCCGAAGAACCAGTTACCGGCGAAATAGCCGTTGTAGGTTTTTACCGCCAACTGGTTGGCTTGGCTGCTGAGTTCCGTTCCGAACTGGACGGCGGACGAACCGGTACCTGCGGTACGAACGGTGACGTCGGGGGCGAAGGTGCCATTCAAGGGACCGCGCAATTGCTGAAAGTCGTTGTAGCCAAACGACGCTTCGGTCGAAAACGTGTCGCTCCAGTCGTCGTACAAGCTCACCGCATAGCTGGTATTGCTCTTGTCGACCAGGTAGTAATTGCTGGACAGGCGCAACAGGCTGCTGCTGCTGTTCGTGATGATTGGCTCCTCTTCCTCCGTGCGGCTTGCACGGAAGCTCAAACGGTGCGAATCGTTGATGTTCCAGTCAATTTTGGCGAGTCCGCGTTTGGTTGCCAGGTCGACATCGGACGCCTCAGTGCTTCCGGCGTCGATGCCATAGCGTGCCGCAATCGTCGAAATTTGATCAACCTGCGCTTGAGTCAAGTTCTGGACGATGTTGGTTGCTCCCGAACCCACCGGTCCAAACGTAGACCCAGGAGCCTTGTTCTTGCCCTCTTCATACGAGAGGAAAAAGAACAACGTGTCCTTGACGATCGGGCCGCCGACGGTGAAGCCACCCGTGTACTTACTGGTGTAGCCGGTGTATTTGGCGTTGTTCAGCTCACCAATCATCTTGTCGGTGTCTTGATACTGATAGTAAGCACTGCCGTGGAATTCGTTGGTGCCACTCTTGGTAACCGCGTTGACGGCCGCACCGACTCCGCGACGCGTGGTCACGTCGTAGTTGGCCACCGAGATGTTGTATTCCTCGATAGCGTCTGGCGAGATCGGCGTGCCCTTGGTCGGCAAGCCGTTGTCGTTCAAACCAAACGGGTCGCCGGCGTTGACGGTGTCAACCGTGATCGAGTTGTAGCGGAAGTTCTGGCCTGATGCCGAAAACGCGCCGCGATCACGATCGGTGATGACGATACGCGGATCGGCGCGGACCACGTTCTGGATCGAACGGTCCGGCTGCGGCATCGCGATCAGGTCGCGCTGCGACAGGTTGGTGCCGACGCCTTTGTTGTCGGCACTGAAGGTATTCAGCAGTGGCGACGCGGTGACGACGATGCCTTCCAGTGTGGTCGTGGCAGACGATGGCGCACTTTCGGTAATGTCGACCGTGGTTACTTGTGCGAGGCGCAGGTAAACCTCGTCGATCGCAGCGGCATCGTTGCCGCCCGGGATAACGCGATACGGACCGCCGACGCGCAGGCCTTGGGCCTGATAGCGACCATTGGCATCGGTCGTTGCGACCGACTTGGTACCTGACGGCACATGGATGATTTCAACCGGCGTGTTGGCAACCGGTTGCCCGGATGCGTCAACAACGCGACCCGTGACTGCAGAAGACGTGTCCTGCGCCATGGCTGGCACTGAAAAAAGCAGCGCCGCAGCGAGAGCGACACACAGGCGCGAGCGCCGGATCGGATGGCTATTCATCGGGATCAAAGACCTGTTCAAGTTTGAAGAATGGGTGAAAGTTTCGATACGGCGAACCGCTGATGGCAATTCGCAAGCCCTGTTGGCAACCCTGCCCCTGAAACGATTCGAGCAGCGCCGACCCGGGCGCCAGTTAAACGGCATCTTAACAGGCTAACCGTCAATTGTGACAAGCAGATTTCGGCTCTGGTCGGTGCTTTTGGTCGCAGCGTGCGGAGTCAGGT
>JAYUYW010000063.1:0-2720 GCA_043752325.1 Rhodanobacteraceae bacterium
ATGCCGATTTTCTTTGACGCGGCCTGCTGCTACTTGCGGCGTTGACTCATCTGCGGCGGCGGGGCGTGATGGTGTGGCTTGACGATGATGATCGGTCGTGGGCCGCCGAAACCGTAGTGACCGCCATATCCAAAGCCGCCACCGTAGCCGAAGCCGCCTCCGAAGCCACCCCAAAACGGGTCGTAAAAGCCGGGGCCATAGCCTGCAATGCGTTGCACGCGCTTGGGCCACAGATACATGGTTGATGCCGCGACGCGCGGATACACATAATCGAATTCGCCGACGCGGCCCGTCACCGTGCCACTAAGTCGACCGATCACCGTGACTTCACGACCCTTCGGATAGTCGCCCGGCTCTATGAATCCGTTCTGGCACGCCATGAAACGACCGTTACTGCGGTCCGTGTCAATTGGCCGAGCGGTGGAACCCAGTGCGTGGCCGAGCACTTCAACGCAGGTCGTGCCGGTTTTCGGTTCAACGCGGAGAACTTCTCCACCCCAGCGCACCGTCTCGCCGTCTTCGGGCGTAGCGCGCGGAGTCGACGCGACAAAATTGCCTTGCAGCGGTACGGGAACCGTCGCGCAGGCGGTCAGGCCAAGCAGGCCGGCGGCGACAATGAGTAGTTTCAACATGGTGGGTAACCTAGATGTTTCGATGTGTCACTCGACGAGTGATGGAGCCGTTGCGTCGCAGTTCCGAGTCAGGTTAACGTCATTGTCGTGGGTATCGTTGCAGCAGAACGTGAATGTTTCGCAATATGTCAACGACTTCACCGAAATTTACCAACGGCGTTCGCGAATGTCGCGATGGCGCTCGAATCGGCCATCGGCTGACTGTAGCGCAACACGATGTAGCGCTCGATCAACCCGGCAGCTTCGGCACTTGTTGAAGCCGAACCCGACGCGACCCGCACGGCGTAGTCGCGTGGCCCTTCATTATCGCGACGCGCCGGGCCTTGCTTCGCAACTTGTTTGCACAACGACAGCCATGCTCTTTCCAAGGCATCGCTTCTACGCGCCTTGGGCTGGCGCAACGCCCACAGCGTCGCCAGGGTCAACATCACGATCACGGCGATCACCAGAGCCGTCATCAAATCGCGCTGGCTGGCGTCGCTGATGCCGAAGCGGGTCAGCGCCTGCTTTTGGCGCAACGCATTGAATTGCACCACTGCTTCGGTCCAAAGTCGATTGACGCCGTCCATGCGATTGCGCGCATCGCGGAACCAGCTGTTTTCGAACCACGACAACTGGCCACTGCCATCGCTGCCATAAACGATGCGCGTGGGGTTGACGGCAGCGGTCGGGTCGACGCGCATCCAGCCCTGGTCATCGATCCAGACTTCCGCCCAAGCGTGCGCGTCGGAATGGCGGATCAAAAGGTAATTACCGCTCGGGCTCCACCAACCTCCTTGGTAACCGGTGACCACGCGGGCAGGAATGCTGGCTGCGCGCATCAATACGACGAAGCTCGATGAGTAGTGTTCGCAATAGCCGGCCTGGGTCGAGAACAGGAACTCGTCGACCGAATCTATACCTAGCAGCGGCGGGGCCAGCGTGTAGGTGAAGCGCGCGTAGTACATCGCCAGCGCGGCGTCGACGATGCTTTGTGGATCATCGGGAAACAGTTCGCGCCACTCCTGAGCCAACGCACGCGTACGCGGGTTGCGCTGCACGGGCAGGGCAAGAGCACTGGTGCGGTCGCTGATGTTCAGGCTTTCACCCAGGCGGTAGCGCAGCGCCGAACTCAGCTTGAACGCGCGTGGCTGGTTGATCCGTTCATTGGCGAAAATCACGCGCTCGCTGGATAACCGTGTTCCTTCCGGCGCGCTTAGCGGAACGTCGATGCTCGGTACCCAGCGTCGCTCGCTGGTTTCCATCGTGGCCGTGTAGTTGGTCGGCTGGACGTTTGCCTGCACCGGTTCGGCCTGCTGATAGTCGGCGCGCCTGCCGCGTATCCACGTCGCGCCGTCGAAGTCCCACAGCACCACGGCGCGGAAGAACTGCCGGTCCGGTTGCGCGATGGGTTGATCGAACACTACCCGCATCGCCGGGGTTTCGTCGATCAGCAGATCGGTCATCGAACCGGGCTTCATCTCGTCGTTGAGACCAATGCGCGGCCGCTGGTCCGATGGCGTACCCCATAGCGGTGATGACAATCGCGGAATCAAAACAAAGCCAGCGAGCGCGAGCGGCACGCCGACCGCGAACAGCGTCAACGCCAGTTTGAACATATGCCAGTTCGGTCGCGCCGCTGGCAATGGCGCGGGCTGCAAGGCCGCCAGCGCGGCGATGACGACGATCAATGCCGCCGATACCAGCACGGTCGCCGTCAGGCCTTGATCGAACAGCAAGGCGCTCATCAGCACAAAGGCGGCGAAGCCAAGGCCGACGCGTGCGTCGCGGGTTTTTTCCGTTTCGATCAGCTTCAGGGCCAGCAGTCCAGTAGCCAGTGCGGCGCCGGCGTCGCGGCCGAAAACGTTGCCGTACTCATTCCAGGTGAGCGCGACCAGTGCAATGGTCAGTGGCAGCCGTATCCACCGAGCCGCCGCGCCAATTCCGCGCCGACGCAGGATCACGCGAACCGCCACGATGATCACCAGCGCCACTACCAGCCAGCCGGGCAACCGTTGCAGATGCGGCAGCAGCGCGCATCCCACGGCGAGCCCAAGCAGGTCGAATTGGCGCGTGCTGAGTCGTTCCATCATCGCGGCAGCAAAGCCA
>JAYUYW010000064.1:0-7053 GCA_043752325.1 Rhodanobacteraceae bacterium
GCTTCCAGCCAGCGCTTCTCGTCCTTCCAACCCCACCACGATGAGGCGGTGCCGGATGTGCGTTCGAAATCGGAAGCTTTGACCGCGCCACGTTCGCTGACGTGATCGAGCAATCGGTCCATCGACGCACGATCCTTGCCGACCGTTCGAAGCGCCGAACGCATCGACCAATGGCGACTATCTTCGAGCGCACTGCGGTGAAGCACGAAATCCTCACGGGGCGCAAAGCAGGCTTCGTGCGACCAGACTTCGAACAGGTCACCATTGGCGAGCAGCTCGGTCAACCAATCCACCGGGTAGTCACCCAGCCGTGAGTGCAGGACCAGGTACGGGCTGCGTGCGACGACGTTGATGGTGTCGATCTGCAATAACTGCATGCGCCGGATCGCTGTGAGCAGGTCTATTTTGCGGGCACGTCGGCGCGGCGCATGCAGCAAACCCTGTGCGGCAAGATGCATCGCACGCGCCTGACCGGCGCTAATCCGAGTTGCTGCTGTCGCACTCATCGCGCGAAACGGGCCGGATCGAACGCCGCGATGTCGAGCGCCGGCGCCCGATGCATAACAAGGTCGGCGACGATTTCCGCCGTGCCTGCCGACATGGTCATGCCGAGCATGCCGTGGCCAGTCGCGACGATCAGATTGTCAATGCCGGGAGCGCGTCCAATGATCGGCAGGTCGTCGCTGGTCATCGGACGCCAGCCGAACCACTCTTCTATCTGTTCCGGGCCGGCCGGTTCAACGAGATACTCACGCGCGGCGCGGCGCAGGGCATCCAAGCGTAGCGGATTGAGGGATTTGTCATAGCCGGCAAATTCCATCGTGCTGCCAATCCGGAATCCGCTCTCCCATGCGGTCACGCAGACGCTGCGCTCGCGCAGCGTCATAGGAACGTGCGGAGCTATGCGTGGCCGGCTGTAGGTGATGGAGTAGCCCTTGCCGGGCTGGATCGGCAAGCGTAGATCGAGCTTTTTCGCCAGCGTGGGAGACCACGCGCCCAACGAAAATACGACTTCTCGCGGCGCGAACTGGCGCGTTTCGCTCGACTCCGCGATCGCGTAGTCAACGCGATCGATGCGGCCGCGCGTGCTGACAAAACCCTGCACGTTCGCATCCTCGATAATCGTTCCACCCTTGGCGCGAACGATGCGGGCCAACTCAGCGAGATGCCGATCAGGCCGCAATTGGGCGTCGCCGGGAAAGAAAAAACTTCCCGCAACGCCAGGCTTCAGCGCCGGCTCGAGTTGCAAAGTCTGCTCCGCATCGAGCGTCACGACGGGGATGCCGACTTCAGTGAGTTCGCCATGGTGCCCGCGCGATTCCTCGAACGATTTTTGCTCTCGACAGACGACCATCGTGCCGGTCGACTCGAATTCGCTGGCCATGCCTTCACGCGCGATCAGTTGTGAAAGCAAGTCGCGCGAGCGCTCCAGCAGGGGCGACTTGGCAAGTAACGCGCGATGGTAATCCTGCACATTGCAGCGACTGGCAAAGTCGAGCAGCCAACGCATCAGTGCAGGGTCAAGCCTTGGCTTGATGCGCAATGGGGCGTCCGGCGTGAACAGCCAGCGCAGTGCCGTCGTGACCATTCCCGGCGCAGCCAACGGCCCGGCGTGGCTGGGCGTGATCGTGCCGCAATTGCCGTGTGAACTGCCGTGGCCGGTCTGGCCGCGCTCTACAACAGTCACGGCACGGCCCTCGTCGAGCAAGGCAATCGCGGCGGTCAGTCCAATCACACCGCCGCCGAGTACGACGACATCGCAAGACATCGCGGTCATGCAGGCATGACCGCGCGCGCGTCGGCGCTCACCGAAGCGTCAGCTGTCGCGCAGCAGTTGTTCGATACGTTCGCCACGATCGACCGAATCGTCATAGCGGAAGCGGATTTCAGGCACCCGCCGCATGCTCATCGAGCGCGCCAGCGAGTGACGAAACTCCTTCGCCAGGTTATTGAGTTCGGCAACCGCGGTCGGGCCTTCATCGCCGATCAACGCCGTCACGTACACCGTCGCGACTTCAAGTTCGCGATTGATTTCAACATCGGACACGCTGACCGATGGCAAGCCGCCGTCACGCACGGCCTGGTGTACCAACACCGAGATATCGCGACGGATTTGTGCGCCGACCCGATCGGATCGTGAAAAATCCGCCATCAGAATGTCCTCGCGACTTCGATGCGTTCAAAGCACTCGATCTGGTCACCAGGCTTGACGTCGTTGTATTGCTTCACGGCGATACCGCACTCGGTGCCGTTCTTGACCTCGTCGACGATTTCCTTGAATCGACGCAACGATTCCAGCTCTCCTTCAAAGATCACCACGCTGTCGCGCAGCACGCGGATCGGCTTGGTTCGCTTGACCGAACCCTCGATCACGATACAACCGGCCACCGCACCGAACTTGGACGAGCGGAATACATCGCGCACTTCGGCAGTACCGATGATTTCCTCGCGGATCTCGACGCCGAGCAAACCCGACGCCACCTGTTTTACCTGATCGATTACGTCATAGATGATCGAAAAGTAGCGCAGATCGAGATTGTTGGTTTCGATGACTTTGCGTGCGGCCGCATCGGCGCGCACGTTGAAGCCGATGATGACTGCCTTGGACGCCGCCGCCAGCGTGGCGTCGGATTCGGTGATGCCACCGACGCCATTGGCAATTACATTGATGCGAATCAACTCGTTGCTGAGGCCCTCCAGCGACTCGCGCAAAGCCTGTGCAGAACCCTGCACGTCGGCCTTGATGACGATTGGCAACATCTGCTGGCCTTCGCCCTGGCCCATCTGGGCCATGATGTCTTCCATGCGGTTGCCCGCCTGCTTGACCAATCGCGACTCGCGGCGCTTGTGCTCGCGCTGTTGGGCGACATCCTTGGCCAGGCGTTCGTCGGAAACGACAACGAAATCGTCGCCAGCTGACGGCACCCGCGACAGACCCAGCAGCTGTACCGGAATCGATGGGCCGGCTTCGTCGACTGCTATGCCGTTCTCGTCGAACAGCACTCGAACGCGACCGTAGTCGATGCCGCAGACCACGAAGTCGCCCCTCTTCAAGGTGCCTTCCTGGACCAACACCGTAGCGACCGGACCGCGGCCCTTGTCGAGGCTGGATTCAATGACGACACCGGTCGCACGCGCCTCGGGCGAAGCCTTCAGTTCCATCAATTCTGACTGCAACAGGATTGCGTCGAGCAAGGCATCAACACCGTCGCCGGTCTTCGCCGACAACGGCACGAACTGCGTATCGCCGCCCCAGTCCTCCGGGACCACTTCGTGCTGGACCAGCCCCTGCTTGACGTTGTCGGCGTTGGCTTCCGGCTTGTCCATCTTGTTGACGGCAACGATCAGCGGCACATTTGCGGCGCGCGCATGCTTGATCGCCTCGATGGTTTGCGGCATGACGCCATCGTCGGCAGCAACCACCAGAACGACGATATCGGTCAACTGCGCACCGCGCATACGCATCGACGAGAACGCGGCATGGCCGGGCGTATCAAGAAAGGTGATGACGCCACGATCAGTTTCGACATGGTAGGCACCGATGTGCTGGGTAATGCCACCCGCTTCGCCGGATGCCACCTTGGTGCGCCGAATCGTGTCGAGCAACGAAGTCTTGCCGTGATCGACGTGGCCCATGATGGTGACCACCGGCGGCCGCGACTGCATGTCGCCCGTTTCACCTTCCGCTTCGGCTTCGAGATGCGCCGCGAGCGCCATTTCGATGTCGTCGTCGTTGGCACGGACCACGGTATGCCCGAGTTCTTCGGCGACCAGCGCGGCGGTGTCGTGGTCGATCGCCTGGTTGATCGTAGCCATCACGCCCATCTTGAACATTTGCTTGACCACCTCGGCGCCCTTGATGGCCATCTTCTGGGCCAACTCGGCAACTGTGATGGTGTCGCCGACGGCGACTTCGTGCGACATCGGCGCGAGCGGACGCGAAAACCCGTGCGGACCGCTGCTCGACGACGCACCGCGACTGGAGTCGCTGCGCACCGGCTTGCCAGGCTTTTTGCGACCGGCACGACGAGCCGCGCCTTCGCGGGAAAGATGCATTTCCGCGCCGAAATAACGCGCGCCACCTTCCTCACTGCCGCCTTCCGGCATGCGATGCGAACCATGTACTTTCTGGCGACCACGGCTAGGCGCTTCCGTACCCTTTTCGTCGCGACGACCGGGCGCAGCAGGCGCATTGGCAGGAGGCGGTCGACCGGCTGGAGTAACACGCGGCGCTGCCACAGCAGCCGCAGGGCGGACGGCACGAGTGGCCGCTTCCAGCGCTTCGCGTTCCTCGCGTTCCTTCAGCTCGCGTGCCATTTCCTGACGCACGGCAACCATCGGCGAAACCGCCAGGGTGGGGATGACCGGGGCGTTAGCGGCAGCAAGGCGGCGCTTCTTCTCGGCAGCGTCGAATACTTCCCGATCAGCCTGTTCGACTTCGCGCTGCTGTGCTTCGGCATCGGCCTTGATCGCGTCTTCGCGACGCTGCTCAAGCTCGATACGCTTTTGTTCTTCCGCCTCACGCTGTTGTTGCGATTCGGCTAGCTTGCGTTTGGCATCCTCGCGCTCGACATCAATCGGCTGGTCGTCATTGGCACCGCGCTTGTAGGTGCGCTTCTGGCGGACTTCGATCGCGACGGTCTTGGCAGCCGCACCGCGCTGGCCGGTCGAAACCGTCACCTCGCTGACCGTGCGTCGATTCAGCGTCACTTGGCGCGGAGCACCGCTCGCTTCAGCGGCCGAATCCTTTTTGCCATGATGGCGGCGCAGGAAGCCGAGCAGCTTGACCTTCTCGGTGCTGCTGATCGGCTGGTCGGCACTGTCGAAACTCATGCCAGCTTCGCTGAGCTGCGACATGAGCTTGTCGACTGGAGTGCCAAGCACTTTGGCAAGCTGATTGATGGTTGTATCCGACATTGTCTTTCCTGTTCTGGCCTGTCCTGCGATCGGCGCCGATGTCGGCGCCACCTCCGCTGCGATCAGGCGGTCATGATGCTTGCGATTCTTCAGTTTCCGCGTCTACTTCAACATCGGCGACAGCAGCCCGCGCGGCCATGATCAGGCTGCCTGCGCGTTCCTCGTCAATGCCTTCGATATTGAGTTCTATAAGCTCATCGGTGGCGAGATCGGCGAGGTCTTCGCGGGTCACGATGCCATTCGCGGCGAGCTCGTAGGCCAAACCATCGTCCATGCCGTCGACTTCAAGCAAGTCCGCTTCCGGCGCGTTGGCATCAATGTCTTCCTCGACGGCCAACGCATCGGTCAGCAACGCGTCGCGAGCACGGGCGCGAAGTTCCTCGACGATGTCCTCGTCGAAGCCTTCCACGGCAAGCAGCTCGGCGGTCGGCACGTAGGCGATTTCCTCGACCGTGGAGAAACCTTCTTGCACCAGGATCTGTGCGATCTCGGAGTCCACTTCGAGTTTTTCCATGAAGATGTCGCGCGCCGCACTCTGCTCCGCTTCGCTCTTTTCGCGGACTTGGTCGGCGGTCATCACGTTGAGCTGCCAGCCCGACAACTTGCTGGCCAGTCGCACATTCTGTCCACCGCGACCGATTGCCTGGGACAGCTTGTCCTCGGCAACAGCGATGTCCATCGAGTGCTTTTCCTCGTCGACGATGATCGACTGCACTTCCGCAGGCGCCATTGCATTGATCACGAACTGGGCTGGGTTGTCATTCCACAACACGATGTCGATGCGCTCGCCATTGAGCTCGTTCGACACCGCCTGCACACGAGATCCGCGCATGCCGATGCACGCACCGATAGGATCGGTGCGGCTGTCGTGGGCAAGGACGGCAATCTTGGCGCGATCACCCGGATCACGGGCGCAGCCCTTGATCTCGACCAGGCCCTGGCCTACTTCGGGCACTTCCAGCTTGAACAACTCCATCATGAACTCAGGAGCGTTGCGCGACACGAACAACTGCGGGCCGCGCACTTCAAGCCGCACTTCGTAAAGATAGCCACGCACGCGATCGCCAGTGCGCACGGTCTCGCGCGGGATCGAGCGGTCGCGGCCGATGAACGCTTCGGCGTTGGAGCCAAGATCCATAAAAATGTTGCCGCGTTCGACGCGCTTGACAATGCCTGTCACCAGTTCGCCGACGCGATCCTTGTAGGCGTCGACGACCAGGCCACGCTCGGCTTCGCGAACGCGCTGCACGATCACCTGCTTGGCGGCCTGCGCGGCGATGCGACCGAATTCGGCGTTTTCGACTTCTTCCTCGATGAAGCTGCCGACTTCGCTGCCCGGCTGGTCGTCTTCGGCGTCCATCAGACGGATCTGGTGGTCGGGCGATTCCATGACGACATCGTCGGCAACAATTTCCCATTGCCGGAACGTGCGGTATTCACCGCTTTCCCGATTGATCTCGACCCGCATGACCACTTCCTGCTCGTGGTAACGCTTCTTCGCGGCAGTCGCGAGCGCGGCTTCCATCGCGTTGAAAATCACTTCGCGCGGCACACCCTTTTCATGGGCCACCGCATCCACAACCAGCAACAGTTCTTTGCTCATCGTTCGCTCCGAAAAATAAAAATTTTCACCCGCTCCGTGGGCGATCCTTCTGCCGCAATGCCTATTGGCGCCGCGCCTGGTGTTTGCGGCTGGCCGGTCAGGATTGACCAGCCAGTCGATACTTCATTGCTTTTCCGCGGACTTGCGTGGCGTTGGCCGCTTCGGCGCTGCCGCCATGCCCAGCGCGACGTAATCGGGAACAATTCGCGCCGACTGGATATTGGCGTGCGCCATGTTCACTTCAACGCCGTCCTGGGTGATGGTGATGCGCTCGTCAGCGACATTCACGATCGGCCCCTGGAAACGCTTGCGCCCATCCACGGCCATATTCAATGCGACCTTCACGGTCTCGCCAACATTCCGCTGGAACTGCTGAGCCGTGAACAGCAGGCGATCAACACCCGGCGACGAGACTTCCAGCGTGTAGTTGCCGGGAATTGGATCGTTCACGTCGAGCAAAGCCGACAGCTCGCGACTCACCGTCTCACAATCCTCGACCGAAACCGGGCGATCATCCACGTCGATATACACCC
>JAYUYW010000065.1:0-2673 GCA_043752325.1 Rhodanobacteraceae bacterium
CTGCGAGAGGGGTTGGATATCTTGGTTCACCACGCACGATCGATTAACGCGCTCGGTGACGTTCACTGGACAAACAACGCCGAACTTTTGCGCTCGAGCTATCACTTGAGCGTGTCAGGCAGGACCGCCTACCTGCGTCTCTTCGCGCGCCAGGTGGCGTTGACCCTGCCGGAGCAAGTGACGAGCCTCGTACTCGAGTCGCCCGGGTCGGCCAGCGGTACCGAGCAGCACATTGTTTCTGGACTTTGTCAGTCCGATGTGCGTGTCTTGTCTGGTCGATCGGTTGAGATTGATCAAGGCCGCGATAGCGCGGCGTCGATCGTTGTCTCGTTGGAAGCGACCCAGTCCAAGGCGGGGGCATTTCCAATGCCAGGCTTGAGGCCATCTTCCGTTCTGCGGCGGATCCTGACCGAAGCGCGCGATCGGCTCATGCCACTCACCACCTGACCGGCAGACTGCTTTCGTCGACGAGGAACAGGAAATGACCATACACGTGCTCTTGCTGGTGGAGAACAATCCATTTCCCTTCGACGTTCGCGTCAGGCGTGAGGCGTATGCGCTGAGAGATGCAGGCTGTCGCGTCACCGTCATTTCGCCTCGCGATACCGGCCAAAACTGGTCCGAGTCAGTCGACGGCATTGACGTGCGTCGCTTTCCAATGCCGCCCGGAGGAAGCGGACTAATCAGCTACACCTTCGAGTTCGTTTATGCGACGTGCGCCATGCTGGCGCTCTCTGTGTGGGTGAGCCTGTTCAACCGAGTCCACGTGGTTCATGCGGCCAACCCTCCGGACACGTTGTTTGTGGTCGGGGCTGTGATGAAGCTGTCCGGGGCCAAATTTGTGTTCGATCATCACGACCTCGCGCCGGAAACCTATCTGTCACGGTTTTGCAAAGAGAGCCCCAATCTGGTGTCGAAAGCCCTGCTTGCACTTGAGCGCGCGACGTTTGCCACTGCGGATGTCGTGATTTCCACCAACGAATCCTACAAGCGCATGGCCCTTGAGCGCGGGAAGAAGACGTCCGACAAAGTTTTCGTCGTGCGCAACGGGCCACCGCTGTCGTTTCAACCCGTCGAACCCGATTCGACGCTGCGCAGCCGCGCGCCTCACCTTATCGGGTACATCGGCACGATGGGCCCGCAGGACGGCGTCGACTACTTGTTACGTGTGGTTCAACTATTGACCACCACCTTGGGGCGGCGCGATTTCCTGGCGGTGATTGTCGGAGGCGGAGACGAGGAAGCCTCGCTCCGCGCGTTGGCCGTGACGTTAAAGATCGAAAAGCACGTGTACTTCACAGGCCGCGTCCCGGATGCACGGGTTCGGACCCTGCTCTCCAGCGTCGACGTCTGTGTCCAGCCTGACCCTTTCAGCCCATTGAACAACAAGTCCACGATGAACAAGATGATGGAGTACATGGCGTTGGGCAAGCCAGTCGTCGCCTTTGATCTGGTCGAGACCCGTGTGTCCGGCGGCGACGCCGCGGTGTACGTCACACCCAACGACGAACTCGAATTTGCGCGTGAAATTGCGTCGCTGATGGACGATCCGGTACGGCGCAAGCGACTCGGAGCCGCTGGGCGCACCGCAGTGGCCACCCGACTCGCATGGGAATACTCCGTGCCTTGCCTTGTGGCCGCTTACCGCAGTGGCTTGGAGCTGGATCTGGCGTCTGTCCAGAAGGCTGCGGCGCCACCGGCACGCCCCGAGCAAATTTGTGGCAAGGACCTCGCTCCATGAGCCTCGCCGCCGTGACGCTCGTTGTTGCCGTCAACAACCGCGAGATTCTCGAATCGAATTTGCTTCGGTCGCCCCTGTTGGCGAAAGGTCATCCGCATCAGCTTTTGATTCGAGAAGGCTTTCGATCTGCTGCGCTGGCCTACAACGACGCGCTCGAAGAAGCGACTCATGAGGTCGTCGTCTTTCTGCATCAGGACATCTACCTGCCGGATCATTGGTTGGGCGACCTAGAGCAGACGCTCAACGCCCTGAAAGCGGCCGGCCGTCCGTGGGGGGTAATTGGTTGCTTCGGCGCGCGCGCCGGTGCGCAGGGCGGACTCGGCAGCGTCTACAGCACCGGCTGGGGTATCCAGGGAAGAAAGATCAACGAGCCTGCGGAGGTTGAAACGCTCGACGAGATCGTGCTGGTTGTTTGCAAGTCTTCTGGCCTGCGGTTCGACCCGTTGCTTCCGTATTACCACATGTACGGTGTCGACCTATGTCTCACTGCGCGCAGCTTGGGGCTGCCGAGCTACGTCATGCCCACGTTCTGCATTCACAACACCAGACAGGTACTCGTGCTGCCACCCGAGTTCTTCAGCTGCTACTCGTACGTGAAGAATAAGTGGCCTCAGTACCTTCCGATCAACTCATCGTGCATCACGATCTCTCGCTTCGATGCGCAAGTCATCCGGAGACGAGTCGAGGCTCTTTTGGCGCCGTTGAGACGAAAGCAAGCGACAGGCGCGCAGCGTCTCGAGGACCCGCGCGCTTTGCTCCCAAGCGCTCTCACACGCATGCCTTTGAAAGACTACCGATGAAGATCAGCATATTTGGTTTGGGATACGTCGGTGCCGTGTCGGCGGCATGCCTAGCTGCGCACGGTCACTTCGTGATTGGAGTCGATTCGAATCAGACCAAGGTAGACCTGATCAATGACGGCGTTGCGCCGA
>JAYUYW010000066.1:0-6946 GCA_043752325.1 Rhodanobacteraceae bacterium
GCCAGCATGCGTAGTCGTGCGACTACTCCGCACGACCGACCCGCTACGGAGGTATCTTTGGGCCATGTTTCTGTGCGAGCAGAAAGGTGGCTCGGCGGGCGTCAGCCCGGCGAAACTCTTGACCAGTTGGACGAGAGCGAATCATTCCGTATAGACGCCTAAACGGCTAGAATCGATGGTGGGCACAAGGCGCAGTTAATCCCGCGTCACGGTGCAGAAAGCGCGCCAAAAGGCGCAAGACAGTCAGAGCTTGCGGCGTGGCGGAATCAGCAAGTCGCCAAACAGCAGTCCAGCGACCAGCGCGATCAAGATCGCGACCAAGCTGGCCGCGGTATCGAGGCCCATCATCACGTCGCGTTCGAACACAAAATTGAGCGTGCGGAAGCCAACGCTGCCGGGAACCAGCAGGATGATGCCCGGTTCGCGAATCAGGGCACCGGGTTGGCCGGCCAGTCTCGCAAAGGCGTTGCTCAATGCTCCGATAATCAATCCACCGAGAAAAACGCCAAAACCAACCGGCAGGAAGGTGCCACCAACGCGCGTGCAGACGTAGCCGAGGATGACCGAACTGATCACAATCGGAAAATACCGTAACGGGCTTTTGAAGATGACTGCCATCGCGACGGCAGCGATCGGCACGGCAATCCATTCGGTCCAGGGTGCGATCGAAACTGAGGGAAAGTTTGGTGGGATCAAGCCGAACAAGGCAGCGAGTTGCGCGGCGGCAACGGTGCCGAACGACAGTTTCAACAGAGACGCCATCGCGCCAGCGATACGCGCACTTCCGGAGATCAAATGTTGACTGGACAGCTCGCGTACCGCCGTGGTCAGGCCGATGCCGGGCAGCATCACGATAAGGCTGGCAATGACTACCGAGCGCACCTGCAGCGGTACCAGCCAGACCGCGACCATCGTCGCGACCAAGGTCGTTACCAATGCGGAAATGGCTTCGAGGGCAGCCGAGATGGCCGGTCGCGTTGCAGCCAGCAAACTGGTCGCGCCAATCAGCAGGCCGATGAATCCGGCCGTGGCAACACCAGCCCAACCGGTCAGCAAAATGGCAGCGACAGACGCTGATGCCGCGCCGTAGGCGAGCACGCGCATCAAACGCGTGATCAGTCGCGGCTGGCGCGCGCCGATGCTCTGCAACAGTCGGTAGCCTTCGCCGATGTCCATCTTGCCGGCGATCACGTCGTCGGCGATGTCATCGACGATGCACAGACGCTTCAGGTTGACCTCACCCGGCGGCAGGCGCACCACTTGGGTTACTTCGGCGAGGCGGTGCGCGGATGGATCGAGATCGGCGAACGACATCACGATCGAGGTCGGCGTCGACAGCACGTTGCATTCCAGGTGCAGGCGTTGCGATACGAGGTTAACGGCAGCTTCCAGTCGCGGCGCGCTGGTGCCGTACTCGTGTAGACGGCGCGCCAGCTCGACGACGAACTCCATGCGAACACGGATCGGTGCGCAAGTTTCGTCTGCATCAGGAAGCACGGCAGCAGCGGTAGACATGGACGTTGGCATTGACTGCAGCGCAGGAAGTGGAGCGGACGGTTTGTCATCGTCCGACGCGAATCAAGTTGCGTGCGACAGGCGACCGCCCGGTCGTCCAGCACCCGCATCGAACGGACGCAATGGTAGCCTAGCCTCATGACAGCCACCGCCAGCGCGACGATCTCCGCAGATGGCCGCCAGCTCGCCGTGAAGGGCGACTGGACGTTGCCGAATGCCGTGACCTTGCATCGTCAGGTGTCGAGCCTGTCGGAGCTCGGCGAGCGATCGCTGGCTATTGATGCATCCACTGTGGGTCGCGTCGATACCGTCGGCGCCACCCTGTTGCTGCAACTTGCCGGCGGCACGGTTTCTGCCTTGCGCGGATTGGGCGAGCGGCAACGCCGCCTGCTCGACGCAGTGGCGAAGGTTGAGCACGCATCACGCGTGCATCCGAAGAAAACCAATGGCGTGGTCGACGCGTTGGAATCGGTCGGCGCGGCCACCTTGCGCTTTCGCGACGATGCATTGGCGCTGCTCGGTTTCATCGGGCAGATACTGGAGTCGATCGTGCGCAACCTGCCGCGACCACGGCGCTGGCGCATCACCGCGCTGGTCGCGCAGATCGAGCAGACTGGCCTCAACGCCGTGCCGATCGTCGCGTTGCTGTCATTCCTGATCGGTTGCGTGATTGCATTTCTCGGCGCCACCGTTCTGCGCGATTTCGGGGCGACGTTGTTTACCGTCGAACTGGTGAGCTATTCGTTCTTGCGCGAATTTGGCGTTTTGCTGACCGCAATCATGATTGCAGGTCGCTCCGGTAGCGCATTCACGGCGGCGCTGGGCTCGATGAAGTCGCGTGAGGAGATCGATGCCATCCGCACGCTGGGGCTCGACCCCATTGCAGTGCTGGTCGTGCCGCGCACGCTCGCCTTGCTGGTGTCGCTGCCACTGCTGACCTTTGTCGGAATGATTGCCGGCATTGTCGGCGGCGGCGTGGTCTGCGCACTGGTGCTGGATATTTCGCCGACCTTGTTCATCACGCGCCTGCACGAGACAACAGCGGTCAAGCACTTCTGGGTTGGGATGGTGAAAGCGCCGATCTTCGCATTCCTGATCGCGGCGATCGGTTGCCTCGAAGGATTCAAGGTCAGCGGCAGCGCGGAATCGGTCGGAACGCATACGACATCGAGCGTGGTGCAGTCGATTTTCGTGGTGATCCTGATCGATGCAATCGCTGCCATCTTCTGCATGGAGCTGGGCGTATGAGCGCGCAGCGCAGTGATCCAAACATCGACGCGGATGATGTCGTCATTGACGTGCGCGGACTGCGTAATCAGTTTGGATCGCAGGTTGTCCACGAGAACCTCGACCTGACCGTCCGACGCGGCGAAATTATCGGTGTGGTCGGCGGATCGGGTACCGGAAAATCGGTGTTGATGCGCTCGATCATAGGTTTGAATCGACCCGCCGCCGGCAGCATCAAGCTTTTTGGCGACGAAATGATCGGCGCCAGCGACGATGCGCGTCGGGATGTCGAACGTCGTTGTGGTGTGTTGTTCCAGAACGGTGCTCTGTTTTCGTCGCTGACCGTTTCGGAAAATGTCGAGGTGCCCTTGGTCGAACATCACAACCTGCCCGAATCGCTGGTTGATCGATTGTCGGCATTGAAAATTGGATTGGTCGGTTTGCCCGAGCTTGCTGGCGATAAGTATCCGTCGGAACTGTCGGGCGGAATGGTCAAACGCGCCGCGCTGGCACGCGCACTCGCGCTCGATCCTGATCTGTTGTTCCTCGACGAGCCAACGGCTGGCCTGGACCCCATCGGTGCCGCCGCGTTCGATCAACTGATCCTGACCTTGCGCAACAGTCTGGGCTTGACCGTGTTTCTGATTACCCACGACCTGGATACGCTTTACACGATTTGCGATCGCGTAGCGGTGCTATCGCAGCGACGCGTGCTGGTTGCGGATTCGCTGAACGTGGTCGAGAACTTCGACGACAGCTGGATACAGGAATATTTCAAAGGCCCACGTGGTCGCGCCGCATTGGGTGCAGCGTCTGCCGTCAAATCACCTTCCACTTCACCAAGCAACGCGAGTTGAGTCATGGAAACCCGAGCCCATCACGTCCTGATCGGCGTATTCACCCTGCTGGTGGCCGCCGCCGCGCTGGGCTTCGTACTGTGGTTGGCGAAGACCAGCAGCGAGGGTGATTACGCCTACTACGATATCGTCTTCAACGAAGCCGTGACTGGCCTGTCGAACGGCGGGCAAGTGCAATACAACGGCATCGGCGTCGGCGAAGTGAATCGCATCTGGCTGGCACCGGACGATCCGCGCAAGGTGATCGCGCGAATCCGCGTCAACGGTGGAACGCCGGTCAAGGAGAATACGCAGGCCAAGCTCGGCATCGCTGGCGTCACCGGTGTCGCCTACATCCAGTTGTCCGGCGGCACCCCCAATAGTCCACCGTTGCAGCCGCAACCCGATGAGGAATTCGCGGTCATCGTCGCTCAACCGTCTGCGCTCGCCACGCTGATGGCGTCGGGTGAGGACATCGTTACCAGCGTCAACGAATCGCTGTTGCGAATAGGCCAGTTGCTGTCGGAAGACAACGTGAAGCACGTGTCGACAATGCTGAGCAATGTCGATGCGCTGGTGGCATCGGTGTCCGACCGACGGGGCGACATTGGTGAAGCGATTGGCCAGTTGGCGGGCGTCGCGACCGACCTGAAATCGACGCTGTCGAAACTCGACACATTGGCTGGCTCGGCGAACGGCCTGGTCCGCAACGATGCCCGCGACCTGATCGCTACCCTGCAACAAGCGGTGGACGCGTTGAACAGCGCCGCTGCGAATGCCGATGGCCTGATCGCCGACAATCGTGGCGCGGTCAACACTTTTGCCAACCAGAGCCTGCGACAAGTCGGTCCAACCCTGGTCGAACTTCGCGAGACGCTCGACTCGGTACAGAAGCTGGCCGATGAGCTCGGTCGATCAAACAGCCTGTTGCTGGGCAACCAGAAACCGAAGGAGTTTCGTCCGAAATGAAAACTACCATCGAAAGCCTGCGCCTACCGATTCGCTACGCCCAGGCAAAAATGCTCGCGCTGCTGGCATTGCTTGCGTTCCCAATGGCCGGGTGTGCCTTGCTTGGTGACGCGGCTGAATATGCGATCTATGCGCCGCAGCCGCAAATTGCCGCGCCCAGCGACAAAGCCGTCATTGACTGGCAGTTGCAGGTGCAGGAACCCTACGCGGGCGAAACCATCTCGGCACCGAACCTGCTGGTGATGCCGACGCCGGCGGTTTACGAAGTGTTTCCCGCCGCGCGTTGGCGCGATCCACCGCCGATGTTGGTTGGCACTTTGCTGTTGCAGGCGTTCGAGCAATCCGGTCGCATCGTCGGAGTTGATCGCGCGGCGTCCGGCGTCAATACCGATTACGTGTTGTCGAGTGAGCTGCGCGATTTCCAGATCGAGATCATCGCCGGCACGCCGCGCGCGAAGGTGACCTTGCACGCCCGCTTGCTAGGCTTCGCCGACAATCGCATCGTTGCCGCGCGAACGTTTGAGGCGAGCGTCCCTGCTGCCGCAGCGGATGCGACGAGTGCGTCCAATGCGCTGGAATCGGCACTCGCGCAGTTGTTGCCGCAAGTGCGCGACTGGACGTTCGAGGAAGGCGAAAGGGCATGGCGTCGACGCTCGCCAACCACATCGCAAAGCAAGCAGTGAACGAAGTGGTGGTTGACCGCGCTCCCATTCGCAACGCGCATCTTGGTTGGCGACTGGCGGCCATCGGCTACGACCTGATGCCACTGGTGGGCATCTGGATGCTCGTTGCATTGCTGGCGATGCTCGGCCTGCAGGCCGCCACTGGCAGCATCGACATCGTGACGAGCGATGCAATCAGTCACCGCGAGTGGCCTTACTGGATCGCGTTGCGACTGGGCCTGCTCGCGGCAACGGCGGCGTACTTTGTCGTTTCCTGGCGACGCGCCGGCCAGACCATCGGCATGCGCGCTTGGCGGTTGCATCTGGTTTCCAATGACGGTTCGCGCATCACGCAACGCCAAGCCTGGCAGCGCTTCGGGATGGCAATCGTTTCATTGCTGGCGCTGGGAATCGGGTTCCTGTGGAGCTTTTTTGATCCGGAGCGCCGCTGCTGGCACGACATCGTTTCGGGGACGACGCTGCTCCGCAGGCACTTGGGAGTAGCGCCTACGAACTGAGCACGGTCGGCGGGCTCAAACTTGAACGGCCTGCTGCAATACTTCCGTAGCCCATTGATTCAAACTCTTTCCGGAGGCCCGGGCCGCGACAAGCGCACGGCCATGAATTTCAGGCGTCACGCGTAGTAGCAACTTTGCCGAAGCCGGCTTTTCTGGATCAACGCCCTAGGCTTTGCAGTCGGCGAGGTAGTCCTTTACAGCATGCTCGAATTGCGTCCGCAGCTGCTTCACGGTCACACCATGAAAACTGATGATGTCGCGGATACCAAGAATCCGGCCAACCAGAACATTGTCACGCTCGTCATACTCCACGCGAGCGGTATAGCCTTTGTGCAACATCGTGTTCATGGCTTCACTCCAACGCGTTCCAGTAGTTCCCGGGCTTCTTCAATTCGCCGGTTGCGGCTTGTTCGCCTTTCTCCGATCCGTGCCGCCGGCTACGCTGGAGCCGACCGAACTGAGCAAGTCCCCCGAGAGTCTATCCACTCGCTCTCAGACTACCGAACTTCGCGTGTTCTCGATTTGATGAATTTGGCGACATCATCGGGCATGCATTCCTCGAGGAGATGTCGAGACGCCTCGACAAACGTCCCGATTGAATCCTTGCTTGATGCGCTTGATGAAAAACTGGTGCTCAATCCAAGGCCATCGCGGATATCGAGTCGATAAGAGGTGCCATGCAGCGCAATTGAGCCGAGCGGTTGATCGTATCCGACCCCAACCTGTGGAGCGAAGGTCTTGACGCGAGAAACTAAATGACCCAACTGGGGACAGGAGGGACCGACGTCATATTCACAAATGAAGTCTGGTCCAGCTACGGCGACCTCCGCGACCAGAGAACCATGGACCTTGGCGTAGAACTGGCCAGGTCCGCGACGCTGCTCTGGCGTGACTAGAAATGTGGCGGATGAGGGGATTCCGTGGATGGTTCTCGCGGAGTCCGGCAATTTCTCAAGAAAACCTACGCGGCAGCCGCTTGGCGCAGCACTAACATTTGTGCTGGACAGAAAGGTAATCAGAGCCGCGGTGCGAATTTTTCAACCCATGATCGAGTTGCAGTCCGTGCACGAGAAAAAGTCGTATCTCAGTCGGGGTAGGAGTGTAGTCCTTCGGAGGTCGAAAGGGCTTTCGAAAGGAGAGCCTCGTCGTTGATTCACGCATTCCTACGAAAGTACGTAACGATGCCGGCCAGCAATATCAGCGGCGGTATCGCATTCGC
>JAYUYW010000067.1:0-16224 GCA_043752325.1 Rhodanobacteraceae bacterium
ATATCGCGCCAGCAGTCCGGAGTGACCGCGGAGGACGACCAGAAGACGCTGCGAACGCTCCCCGCATCGGTGCCTGCGTGACACCGGAGGCATAATGGACAGGAACGCCACGCGTTGCCGTGCCTGTCCGTCGGACATTCTTCGGACACTGCGGACAGCATGTGGAATTCCGATACGACGCTCTCAACTCGACGTTCCGGCACCTTTGTTTACACACCCGACCAAGTTTTCCATGCCGCAGCCTATTTATCCCCGTCCCGACGCCATCCAGCGCACCCTGATCTCCGCTTTGGCCGACGGTGCTGTCGTCTCCGGAAGTGACCTCGCGCAGCGGATGGGCATAAGCCGGGCCGCGATTTGGAAGCGGATTATGTCATTGCGCGACCTTGGTTTGGCGATCTCCGGAAGTGCTGGCAGAGGTTATCAGCTCGCGTTTCCGTACGAACCGCTCGATGCGGATGTCATCTCGTCGATGCTTTCGGCGCAGGCTCGGGAGTCGATCACCGACGTGCAAGTCGCGTGGCAGGTCGATTCGACTAATTCGGTGCTGATGCAGCGCGCGCCCAACGATGATCGATCGGCATCTGCATTGCTGGTCGAAGTCCAGACCAGCGGTCGTGGCCGGCGCGGACGTGCCTGGCATAGCGCGATCGGCGGCAGTTTGATCCTCTCGCTACGCTGGAATTTTGATCGGGGAATGACTGCGCTGGCAGGACTCAGTCTAGTCGCCGGGCTTTGTGTTGTCGCCGCCCTGCACGACGTCGGCATCCGCGGCGTCGGCCTGAAGTGGCCAAACGACGTGGTCTCTGATGGTCGCAAACTCGCCGGCATCCTGGTTGAAATCGGCGGCGAAGCGCAGAGTCCGTGTCATGCCGTAATCGGGATTGGCATCAACATCCACATCAACGCAGTGACTGCCGCCAGCATCGATCAGCCATGGATCGACGTCGATTCGCTCGCGCCGAGTGGACACGGCGCGTATCGGAATCGACTGGCGGCGGCATTACTGTCGCGGCTCGCGCAGTCGCTCCAGGAGTTCAACGCGGAGGGATTTACCCCCTTTCTTGCGGAGCACGCGCGCTACGATGCGCTGCTTGGCAAGCGCGTAGGCGTAGACGTACCCGCAGAACGCTGCGGCATCGCGCTGGGAGTGGACCAGCGCGGCGCCTTGCGGATTCGAGGCGACGAAGGCGAATTTCTTGTTGAAACCGGCGAAGTGAGCGTACGAGCGGCATGAACCTGTTGATCGATTTCGGCAATACCAGGCTCAAGTGGGCGACCCACATTGATGGGGAAGTTCGACCGGGCGGCGTCTTCGCGCACCAGCAACAACCGTTGGCGGCGGCAGCAAGCAAGGATTGGTTGGCGCTGCCTCGTCGACCCGAATCGGTACTTGTGGCGAGCGTGGTGGGAGAGACGCGCGAGGGCGAGTTGACCGCGTTGTGCCGCAGCGTATTCGGCGTCGATCCGGTCTGGCTGAGAACTCCACGACACGCACTTGGCATTCGCAACGGCTATCGCCAGTCGCATCATTTAGGCATCGACCGCTTTCTGGCGATGGTGGCAATGCATGCAAAGTCGCCGCGCACCCAAGTGGTAGTCAGCTGCGGAACCGCGTTAACGCTGGATGCCTTGGCTGCGGATGGCGAACATCATGGTGGCTTGATCCTGCCTAGCCCGGACCTGATGCGCAGCGCGCTGCGCTCGGCCACGGCACGACTGGCGAGTCCCACCGGCAAGCTTGTTGAAATGGCGACGGCCACCAACGATGCAGTCCAATCGGGCGCCCTGCTCGCGGCGGTCGCCTTGATCGAACGCTTTCGCCGCCAAACTGCGGCAAAGTTGGGCGCTGTCCCAGCCATTGTCCTTTCCGGCGGCGGCAGCGCTGAACTGTCGCCGTGGTTGCCGGACAGTGAGCGTCATGCTGATCTGGTGCTGCACGGCCTTGCGCACTGGGCCGAAGCCAAGGTGTTCGCCTGATGCTGGTCCGGATCGTCGTCATGCTGTTGCTGGTACTGAACATCGGCGCGCTGACGTGGATCGCCAGTACCTATCGCGATGAGCCGACCGTAAAGCGCACGGAAAATGCAAACGGCGTTCCGACCTTGGTCCTGCTCTCAGAGCGCGGTGCCATCGGGCCGATTCCCGAAGCTGCGCAGGCTCCAGTCGGTTCAAAGGCAGTTGATACCTGCGTGTCGATCGGGCCGTTTTCCAATCGATCCGCCATGAGCGCCGCCATCACTTCACTGACGCCGCAGACGCGCCGCATCCAGTTTCGCGAAGGGAAGTTGGAGCGCTCGCGCGGCTGGTGGGTTTTCCTGCCGACCTACCCCGACCGCGATAGCGCATTCGCTTCAGCACGTGAGTTGTCCGAGCGCGGCGTCAAGGATTACTACGTGATCACCGCCGGCGACCAGCAGAACACGGTGTCGCTGGGCCTGTTCCGCGACCATGACAACGCGGGGAAGCGCCAGGGCGAACTAGCGGCGCTTGGTGTGCAGGCCGAGATTGGCGAACGTACCGAGCTCGATTCAGGCTTCTGGATAGACTTCGCGCAGCCAGGCGATGCGGCCGTGGACTGGCGAGCACATGTGGGCGCCGACGCTGCCATCGAGGCGCGATCAATCGATTGTTTCTAACTACTCGCACGACCGGCCAGGATTGCTAAGCCGTCCTGCTCGGGTTGCTCGCAGCTGCCGCCGCCCCCATCCCTGTGTTTCCTGCTAATTCCCACTACGACCATCAGCCCAGCCATGACCGATACCAACCCACTGCTCATCGCCAGCGGCCTGCCGCCGTTCCAGTCCATTCGCCCCGAGCATGTTGAACCGGCAATCACGCAAATACTCGGCGAGTACCAGGCTGGCATCGACGCGATGTTGGCCGAAAATGAAACACGCACGTTCCAGAGCACCGTGATGTTGGCCGAGCGCCTGGAAGACCGCCTGTCCCGAGCATGGTCGCCGGTCGGTCATCTGCATGGCGTGATGGATTCTGAAGACTTGCGCAAGGCATACGCCACTGCGCAGGAAAAACTGGTCGCCTTTAACACCAAGCTCGGCCAGAACCGCGCGCTCTACGCGGCAATCGCCGCGGTACAACAGTCGTCACGGTTCGCAGAACTGCCGCGCGCAGCGCGAACCTTGGTTGAGCACGAGATTCGCGATTTCACCTTGTCCGGCGTCGCGCTTGAGGAACCGGCACGCAGTCGCTATCGCGAAATTGCTTCCGAACTGGCGCGGCTATCGACGGAATTCGAGGAAGCGGTACTGGATTCGACTGATGCATGGAGCGAGCACATAACCGACGAGTCGATGCTCGCCGGCATTCCGGAATCGGGTCGCGCCACGCTGCGCGCCTACGCGGAGGAGAAGCAACTCGATGGCTGGTTGGTGACGCTGAAGCAACCCAGCGTGCAGGCTGTGATCACGTACGCCGATGATCGTGAACTGCGCGCCCGCGTCCATCGCGCCTTCGGTACGCGTGCGTCCGAGCTGTCCAATGATGGCGCGTTCGACAATGCCGCGCGCATCGAACAGCTGCTTGCTCTCGGCCACGAATCGGCTTCCCTGCTCGGCTTTGCCAACGCGGCTGAAGAATCGCTGGAAACGAAAATGGCGGCATCGCCAGAGCAGGTTCTGGCGTTCCTGCGTGAATTGGCGTCGCGCGCAAAGCCACGCGCGGATGCGGAGCTGGCGGAATTGCGCGCCTACGCTGCGCGTGACCTCGGCATCGATGATCTGCAGCAGTGGGACGTCGCCTATGCGTCGGAGAAACTGCGTGAACAGAAATACTCGCTCAACGAGGAAGAACTGAAGCCGTACTTCCCACTGCCGGCAGTGATCGAGGGCTTGTTTGGTGTGGTGAAAAGCCTGTTCGGCGTCGAGCTGCGTGAACGCGAAAGCGTTGAAACGTGGCATGTCGATGCGCATTACTACGACTTGGTCGATGCCGATGGCCATGTCATTGCTGGTGCTTATGTCGATCTCTACGCGCGCAGCGGCAAGCGCGGAGGTGCCTGGATGGATGTGTGCGCCAGCCGCTTCCGCGATGGCGACACGATGCAATTGCCCGTCGCGTATCTTGTTTGCAATTTCGCGCCGCCGACTGGATCGACTCCGTCACTATTGACCCACGACGATGTGATCACCTTGTTTCACGAATTCGGCCACGGCCTGCATCACATCCTTACCGAGGTCGACTATCCCGGTGTGTCCGGCATCAGCGGCGTCGAATGGGATGCGGTGGAGCTGCCCAGCCAGTTCATGGAGAATTTCGCCTGGACGCGCGAAGGTCTCGACCTGTTCGCACGTCACTACAAAACCGGCGAAAGGCTTCCCGATGAATTGTTCGACCGGATGCAGGCGGCGCGACATTTCCACAGCGGCATGTTCCTGGTGCGCCAACTTGAATTTGCGCTCTTCGACTTCCGACTTCATCTGGAATTTGAACCGGCTAAGGGGTCGCGTCTGATGCAAATCCTCGACGAAGTGCGCGATGAAGTCGCGGTGATTCCTGCGCCCGAGTGGAACAGATTTCCTCACGCCTTCACCCACATTTTCTCTGGCGGCTACGGCGCGGGTTACTACAGCTACTTGTGGGCCGAAGTGTTGTCAGCCGATGCGTTCGGACGCTTCGAGCAAGAAGGCGTGTTCAGTCGCGAGGTTGGTGAGGCTTACCGCAAGGCGATCCTGAGTGTCGGCGGTTCGCGCCCTGCGCTGGAAAACTTCGTCGAGTTCCGTGGCCGTGAACCGTCACCGGATGCGTTGTTGCGAAGTTACGGGTTGATGGACTGACAAGCGAAGCGCTCGGGCTTCGCGAGAAGGGCGATTCTCACCCGAAGAACGAGCGCAGTGTTTTGACGGCGCGGTCGATATCTTCGTCGTCGATATCCAGATGGGTCACCAGACGCACTGAAGGCAGGTAGCCGATGCTGGCGAGGATGCCGTGATCGCGCAAATGCGCATCGAGTGAATGCAAACGCTCGGTCGGCACTTCGATGAACACCATGTTGGTGTGCTGCGCGGAAACGATGAGCGCGTCGATCCCGCGCAATCCATCGGCGAGTCGCGCCGCGCGATGGTGGTCTTGCGCCAAACGATCCACGTGATGATCCAGCGCATGAAGCGCGGCGGCCGCGAGAATGCCTGACTGGCGCATGCCACCGCCGAGCATCTTGCGCCACCGAAGTGCCCGCTTGATCACCACGTCGGACCCGACCAATACGGAACCAACCGGAGCACCGAGGCCTTTCGACAGGCAGATCGATACGCTGTCAAATGGACTGGCCAGATCGCGTGGCGCGACGCCGCTGGCGATCGCCGCATTGAAAAATCGTGCGCCGTCCAGATGCGTTGCCAGCCCGCGCGACCGGGCCCAATCGGTCGCCTCGATCACGTAATTCTGCGGCAAGACCCGGCCATGCCAGGTGTTCTCCAGCGCCAGCAGGCGAGTACGGGCGAAATGGAAATCGTCCGGCTTGAACGCTTTTCTCAACAACTCCAGCGGGAGACTGCCGTCGGCAGCATTGACGATCGGCTGCGGCTGGATGGAACCCAGCACGGCGGCGCCACCGCCTTCGTACTTGTAGGTATGCGCTTCGGCACCAACCAGGTATTCATCACCACGTTCGCAGTGGGCGAGCATTGCGACCAGGTTCGCTTGCGTGCCACTTGGCGTGTACAGGCCTGCTTCGAAGCCCAAGTCCAAGGCGAGTCGCTGTTCCAGTGCAGTGACGGTTGGATCTTCACCGTAAACATCGTCGCCGACGGGTGCGGCGGCCATGGCCGCGCGCATGCCGGCGGTAGGTTGGGTGACGGTATCGCTGCGCAGATCGATCATTCGTGTCATTTCCACAGCTTAACCGCTGGCGTGCAACGGGCAGGCGTGCCATTGGTATGCGGCGCTAGACTAGCGACATGAAAATCGCATCGTGGAATGTCAACTCATTAAACGTGCGGCTGCCGCATGTGGAGCAGTGGCTGACCGAGGCCGCGCCCGACGTGCTGGTCCTGCAGGAAACCAAACAGGAAGACCACAAGTTTCCGCGCGAGGCGATGGAAGCGGCCGGGTACAACACCGTTTTCTCGGGGCAGAAGACCTACAACGGCGTTGCCATCCTCGCTAAACAGCCGATCAGCGACGTCATCACCGACATCGACGGGCTCGACGATCCGCAACGACGCATCCTGATTGGAACGGTCGGCGCCATCCGCGTTGTCAATCTCTATGTCGTCAATGGACAAGCCGTGGGCAGCGAGAAATACGCGTACAAGCTCGATTGGCTTGCGAGTGTGACGGCGCATATCGCGAAAGAGTTGGAAAACCACCCGAATGTGGTCGTGCTGGGCGATTTCAACATCGCGCCGGATGATCGCGACGTACACGATCCGGTCGCCTGGAAGGATGAAATCCTCTGCTCCGTGCCCGAGCGTGATGCGTTGCAGGCGATGCTTGCGCTGGGCCTGCACGACACATTCCGGATTTTCCACGACGACGCTGGCCACTACAGTTGGTGGGACTATCGCCAAGCCGCATTTCGACGGGACATGGGATTGCGCATCGACCTGATCTTGGCCAGCGATGCCTTGAAAGCGCGCTGTGTCGCCGCCACCATCGAACGCACGCCACGAACCTGGGAGCGCGCGTCCGACCACGCGCCGGTAACGTTGGAACTGACTGGCTAGCGCGGAATGCGGGTCCGGACTGTGTCTTCGCACTTGGCGCGGGTTTTTCGGAGCGCCAATGTTGATTGAGTATTCACCGAATGAATGAATTGCAATGGACCCAGTCGCCCACTGACGACGAGCTGCAGGAGCTCGACGAGTTCCTGCGCGGCCGTGGTAGCGATGAAGATCTGCTGCTGGACGGCGTGCACGGCATGTTGACCGCGCTCGCCATTGGACCGGAGCCGCCCAAACCGGCCGAATGGCTACCCGAAGTGCTGCACGAACCGTTCACCGATCCCGGCGAAGCCGAGCGCGTGCTTGGTTTGCTCGCGCGACTCAACGATTCGATTGTGTCGGAGCTGCACGCCGGGCTATACGAACCGATCCTTGGCGAAGTGGACAACGAGGAAGGCGAAATCATTTACAGCGCTCGCGGCTGGTGCGAAGGTTTTTCGCGCGGCATAGACTTGCGCGCATCAGGCTGGGAAGTGCGCTTGGGGCACGACGTGCAATTGATGGAATTGCTGGCACCGATTGTTGCCCTGTCAATCGAAGATGGCGTGTTCGAACCCGACGGCGATTACGAGCACCTGAGCGACGACGAATACGAGGAATGCCTTGCAGACTTGCCCACCGTCGCCTGCGCCGTCGCCGATTACTGGCGGAAGCGGCCACCGACCAGTGACGAGCGGATGGCCTATGCCGCGCATCTTTCCGACCGCCCGCAACGCCGTCGCGGTGGTCGGACGCTGCACTGATTGCCGCGATCAGCGCGAGACGTTCAAACCGAGCGCGCGGGCCAGTTGATCGATGCCGGGCGGATGTGCGTCGGCCTTGGCAGGTTCCAACGCATCGAAGCCGTGTTGTTGCATCCACTCCCAGATCGTCTGGCGATGACGCCGGCTACTCGCGGCGACACCGCGAATCCATGCAGGTTGGCGATCAACTTCGATCCATTCGCCTTCCAGCAGACGGGAAAGGACGACAGTGCCGTCATCGATGGTTGCCAACCATGTGTCGTCGCCAGCCGGCGCAATGGACGCAGGCATGGCATCGATTAATCGCAACACGCGTCGCGATGGCGTTGAAGTGGCCGAGTAGCAGCGCCGGACGCGCCAATCGAGTACGCGTCGTTCGAAGCTGAAGAGCGTTGCACCGACGGCGCATTCGTAGTTCGGCCAGCGTTCGCGGAGCACGTCCATGCCTACTCGTCCGAGTGCCTCGCGGCGTTCGATACCAAAGCTTTGGGTACGCAGGTGATGGACCAGCACATTTCCAGCGATAGCGTGGAAGAAACCAGCCGTCTCGGCGCGTTGGCACCAGTCGTTTTCTTCGCCATAGCCTTGCGGAAATGCGACTTGGTCGAGTGCCCCAATCGCATTTATCGCGCCGCGTCGCATGTACATGCAGAAGCCGTTGCCGGTCGGTAACAATGGATAGGCAAGGCCGGCGTCGTGCCACAGCGACCGCGCCGCATCAGCGTGTGTCCAGCCTTTTGGCCACGGGTTCTCGCGCTCCAGCTCCGGTACCGAAAAGGCGCCGGCGTTGTCGGATACTGCGGTGACGCTACCGATATCTACGCGCGAATACGCCGCGCGGCGCAGGCCGACAAGCCAGTGTTCGCCAACCACGGTGTCGGCATTCAGCAACACAACGTCGGCGTCCATGGCAGCACGGATGCCGCGGTTCGCGGTTGCGGTAAATCCGAGGTTGGCCTCGTTGCGCACTACGTTGATGCTTTCGCGAGCACAGTAATGCGCCAGGACGCGCAACACGGATGGGTCGGTACTGGCGTCGTCGATGACGATCAAACGCCAATTGCCGTGCGTGTGTTTCAAGACCGATTCAATGCAGGCTTGCGTTGCTTCGGCCGCGTTGTAGACGGGAATGACCACGACGACTTCCTGTTGCATCGCATCGGTCGCGTACGGCAGCAACCAGTTCGCGGCCTTGAGCGAAGCCAGCACGGGTGGTGCGGTCGCATCGAACAGACCCGGATGATTGCGATAGACGAGCACCGGTTCGTCGAGCATTGCCAGACCATCGCGACCGCTGCGCGGCAACACATTCCACTGATCATTGCCGCTAGCCGAAAACGGAAAACGAAACTGCGCCGAGCCGTCAGCACCGGCGGCTTGTTCGTCGAAAAAAAACCCATCCACATCGATGGCGATGCGATCACCGGCTGGCACTTCCGCGAAGACGCCAAAGGTTCGGCCGTCCCAGTCGATGCGTGTCGACATCAGTCTTGCGCCGCGACCTACGCCGGGTGATGCAAGGCGGCGTTGTAGGCCGCGAACACATCGTCGCGTGGCCCTTCCATCACGCTGCGGCCTTCCTCGATCCACAGCACGCGGTCACAGATCGACGCGATCTGGCTTTCGTCATGACTGACCAGTACCACGGCGCGGCCATCATTGATGCGCTCGCGCAAAGCCAGGCCGGATTTCTCGCGGAACTCGGCGTCGCCAACCGAGAGCACTTCGTCGATCAACAGCACATCGGGATCGACCTGGATCGCGACCGAGAAGCCCAACCGCATCACCATTCCCGATGAATACGTCGCAATCGGCTGCTCGAAAAAATCGCCAAGCTCGGAAAAATCCTTGATCGCTGCAAGCCTGTTTTTAATGTCGCTTCGACGCAGGCCGAGCATCAGGCCTGACAGCACAGCGTTATCACGTCCGGTCAGATACGGCACGAAGCCAAGAGCCAGCGCCAGCAACTGCACCGATATCGGCTTGCGCGTGACCGTGCCGCGATCCGGCACGAGAATGCCGGCGAGCACGCGCAGCAAGGTGCTTTTGCCGGCACCGTTGCGTCCGATCACACCGAGGCGTTCGCCACGACGAAGGGTGAGCGAGACTTCTTCCAGTGCCCAGAAACGTCCGCCGCCCACGCGACGCTGCGCAGCGAACGCAACGCCCACCTTGTCCAGCTCAATCAGTGCGTTGTCCATCAGGCCGCCAACTTCGGGTAGCGCGGCGACAGGCGCTGCACCATGGTGATGCCCAGCGCACAGATCGCCAGAGACTCGATCGAGACGCGGATCATCGTCATCAGGTCCGGCAACTGAGCGTGCATCAGGATTCCGCGAGTCGCTTCGATCAGTTCGAGGATCGGATTCCATTTCAGTACTTGAGCAAGATCGGGCGGCACCGCGTCGAGCGAAAAAATCACGCCGGACAGGAACATAAGGATGGTCAGGAATTGCTCGATCACGAAGCGCAGGTCCGGTATCAACGGCACCACGGCGGCGACGACAAAACCGGCGCCAATCGCGAACACGAACACGATGACGAACAATGGCAGCAGCGCGAAGTAAGCGAGGTTCGGCGGAAAGCCCATGAACCACAGGACCACCAGCAACAACATGAAAATGAAGAAGAACTTCACGGTGTCGGCCAGCATCTGCACCAGCGCGAACATAAGTGGTGGCAGCGGAGCCTGGCGAATCAGCGGCAGGTTGCTCCAGATCGCGTAGCCGGCGTGGGTGATGCAAGACTTGATCCACTGCCAAATAGTGAAACCGATCAGTAGGAAAGGCACGTAATCCGGACCGCCATTGTCCAGGATGACACCGAACACAAGCCAGAAAACCAGCATCATCATGGCCGGCTCCAGTACCCACCAGATAAGCCCGAGGTAACTGCGCGAACGCTCGGCGCGCAGTTCGGCGTAGGTGCTGAACAGGATCAGGTCAAGCAGGTGGCGGCGCATGCAGTGGTCAATCGGAAAACCGGCGTGGAGGATACCGGAAGTGGGTTGCGGATGCCCCAATTCACGCAGTGAAATCCGCTCCGCGGATTGACCAGCTCGGCTGTTTGAAGCGCCTCACCCTACGTGTCTTGCGCGCGTTGACAGCGGTGACCCAGCGCGCCTGGGGGGATTGGGACGTTTCACAACAACATACTCGGTCAACTGCCGCAGGTGATTCTGACGATGCGCTGAGGAGATGCGGGATGGTCAGCAGCGCGAACCGTCGAGCATCGGCCCGAGGTAAGCCAACCCAAGCAACAGCATTGCCAAGATCGCCGCGAGCATCAAGCGCCAACGCGTGAACGTGAGTGCGCACTCAACTTCCGCTCGACGCAACGTCCACGCTGCCAACGCCGAACCAGCAAAGCCGCACAAGAACGGCAGGAACGGGAACAGGTAGCGCTGCATCACGTGCAAGCCAAGATAAAGCGCCAACTGATATCCGAAGAACAGCACGATCCCGATCACCAGCGGATCGCGCCAACGACGCCAGGTGGCGATGCCGATGGCGGCGAGCGTCAGCAGCAAGCCATGCAGCGCACGCGTGACCCAGTCCAGCGGTGCAGCGAGAGAGGATTCGGCATAAGCACCGAGATAGCCATCACAGGCCGGCCCCGGCAGTTGCGAAACGAGCAGGCTCTTCGCGTTAAACAACCGGAAGTACTGGCGACCGAATTGCTCACCGACGGTGACGAAGAAACCGCGTGCGGTGACGGACGCATCGACTTTGTTTACGTAGACCGCATTGCGCTCTTGCGGTGTCGACCCGCTTTCAAGAAACGGCGTCAGCGTGGTCATTCCCCACTCGTCGATGTAGTCGGTGCGGCTCTTGTCGATGAGTCCAACGTAGAGGTTGTAAATGGAACTGTCAGCAATCATCGGACGGCCGGTTTCGCGCCAACCTTGCAACAGTGACGGCGCAGTGATCACGAACAAGCCGATCACGAACGCTGCGGCCGCCATCCACGCAATCTCGGGTCGCCTTCCCTTCCAGCGCACCAGGAAGAGCAGGACCATGAAAGGCCAGAACGCGGCCAGCAGGCTCTTGAACAGCAAGGCGGCGCCGATCAATGCGCCGGCTGCCAACGCGCGTGGCCACGCGCTGCGCTCCCGATCGGCGAGCAGCAACAGCGCACCAAGGAAACACGTCAGGTGTGGCACTTCCGGCCATAGCCAATGGCCGTAGGCAAGCACGCCGGGATTGAGCAGGAACAACGCACACGCCCAGTGCGCAGCAGTTCGATTATCGAGCAGCAACCACAGTCGATAGAGCAGCCAACCGCACAGTGCCAGCAAGCCGGTTTGGACGATGAGGATTCCGATTCGACCCGGCCCGGTCAGCGCATGCAAAACCATCAGGAACCACTTCTGTCCCGGCGGCCAGATATAGTTGAGCGAGATGATTTGGCCTTGCAATTGGGCGAGCGCGACGGCGTCGTACATTGCCTCGTCGCCAATCAGTGTCTTCGCATGGCCCTGGAAGTACATCCAGAAGAGCAGCGCGTTGACGACCAACCAGCCGCCCGCAATGGCCAAAACTGGCTGGGAAAACTGCCGCGGCACCGCAGCCGAAAACGAGTGATCGCGCATGACCTGCGCGCAATCAGTCCGGGGCGTGGAAGACAATCAGGCGCTGATCGCGCGGATGGCCGATGTCGCCGATAAGCTCGGCACGCAGGCCGGCGTGTTTCGCCATCGCATCCAGCTCTTCGAACGACTGGTGGAACGGATCGTGATCGAAGAACGTGACCACTCCGCCCGGTTCGTGAGGCACGGGCTCCAGGCAGGCGGCATGAGGCGCGTGAAAAAAGGTGACGAAGTAGCGACCACCCGGCAACAACACTCTGGCGACTTTGCTGAGTGCGATCTGGATGTGATTGAGATACAGATGAGTGATGACGGAAACCGACAGCGCGAACTCGAATTTCTCGACAAACTTCTCGACGTTGAAGTCACGATCTGCAATCAGCCGCGCACCACGATCAATGCAATCGATCTGCGCCAGTTCATGCTGGGCCGCTTCAAGCAGACTGGCGTTTGCGTCGAGCCCGCAGTAGTGACCGGGTTCGAGATATGGCACGAAATGGACACCGCCACGCATCGCACCACAGCCGACATCCAGCAAGCGGTGCTCCGGCAACAAGCCGTGTTCTTTAAGAAGTTCGAATTGCAGGCGACCCACGTCGTCCCACATGCCGCCAATGAAGCCACGATGGTCGCCTCGCTTGATCGCTTCCGCGTCGAGCGAGCGCCAATAGTCATTGACACCGCGCAGCCCAGCTGCGACGCCATCAACGACCAGTGGATCGCCAGTCATTGCGCGGGCGAGCCCACCGCACGACGCTTCGGGCCAGCCGGGAACACCGGCGTGAACTTCTCGTGGACACCGCCAGTGCTGGTTGATTCGACGTAGTACCAGTAGCGCTTGCAGGGGTCGATGGTGTCGTCCCGGTACTCGTACTTGTGAGTTTCGTCGGTGGTACCTGCGCCCAGGATCGGATTCGCGGTCAACTTCACGAACGGGCCATCTTCATTGTCGCCGCGATAGACGTCATAACCAAAATTATCTACCTCGCTGGCGGTCGTCCACTTCGGAGTGTTCGCCAGCCGCTGGTCCGCTGGAATCGCCGACTGGTCGCCGCATTCGCCTTCGGGCAATGGTGGCTTCACAGGTGCGGCGGGTTCGCTGCTGACGGCAGCGTCGGGCGATGCGGTTGTGTCGGTTGGTGCAGGCGGCGGGTTGGATTCACCACACGCAGCCAGCAACAAGGTGGCGAGCACGGCAATGGGGACAAGACGGTTAACGGACATCGGAAGCTCTCTCGGCATCGGTGGGAATGCGGGTGTTGCGCCATCAAATCGAAACCGCATTGCTGAATGCTAGTCGCTGTGTGGATTGGTTGCCACCGCTGGGGACATCACTGCCACGTCGCGCAGACTCTGAAACCGTCGCCAAGTCAATGCTCCGAAGGGATAGCAGGCTGCGGGCCAGCCATTGGGGCGAGTGAATTATCTGAATTATCCGCAAGCGTCGCGTCTTTCGCCCACTAGTTTCGAACTTTGCCCGATATCCATTTTGATAGGCTCGACCGCCGCCAAGCGATGCGCATGTCCGCGATCGGATCGCGCCACGAGCGTTTCGTCGGCCGTAGTTTGCGTCCTTCCTTCTTGCCGTGAATGAGGTAGTGCAACCACGGGTCGGCAGCGGCACGCGCTACATCGGGATTCGCAGCCAGGTACAACCCATTGTCGAATTCTGGCGCGGGTGGCGCGGCTCGTGGCGCTACCCGTTCAACAAACTTTTCCGGCACCGCGTCGCCCAGATATCGGTTTGGCACCACTTCGCCCGTCGAAAGATCGGTCAGCGAACGAAACGCAACGCGGCCGATGCACGGGTCCGACAGCATTGGCACGTAATAGCTGCAGTCGTCGAAGTAGTAGTGGGTAACCTGCGACCAGCGCGACTTTTGCAAGTTGGAGTGCCGCGCACCGCCATGCAGCAGATTTGCCGCCCATATCAGCGCTTGCCCTTTGCGTGGGAGGAAACTGCTTCGATCCACGCCGCTGCTGCGCGCCAGCGCTCGCCACAGTGGCTCGTAGATTGCCTGGTCTGCGACATTCGATTCTGGTGCGCGTTGGCCGATGTGCTCGTTAGCGTAGATCGGCCAGCAATGGCTGCCCGGGAAATAAATCAATGGTCCGGCATCTTCTTCGACATCCTCAAGTGCGACCCAGACACCGCACATGAAACGTTCGGGAATGCTGCTGAAGTGCATCGAATCGCTGTGGAAATGCTGCTGCGTGCCGACTGGAAAGTTGAGTGTCTGGAACGGCCAGGCCCGCCGTCCGTAGAGTCGGGAAAGCAGACTCAGCACGCACCTGTTCGTCGCCAATCGATAGACGTCGCGATCGTAAGACCACGCATCCTGTAAGCGCAATCCCGTTTTGCCGCCGCTTTCGCGCCAGCGCCCGAGATCGAAGGATTTTCCCAAGTTGGCTTTGATACGGTCAGCGACAGCATCGAATTCCGCTTCCGGAAAATCGAAAGTCGCGTAGCCATGCTCGCGAAGCTGTCGCGCAGTTCCGATTTCCTCGGGATTCAGCCCGCTGCGCCCGATCAATTCATCAAAGAAGGGCGATTCGACCAAAGGCACCCCTGGCAGGAGGGAAGCGACGTCAACGTCGGCCGCATTCGCGACGACATCCACTCCGGACAATTGCATCGTCTGCTCGTTTCGTTCCCCAGGATGGGGCCGATGCTACACCGACAGAAACCGCTGCAGTCGCTCCATCGTTTCCGGGCTAAAGGCATCGGTCCAGTTGGTGGGCCAGTCGATGCGTGCGTCTGCCAGCCGGCCCTTCAAATCGCCGGCGCGGCGGATGGCTTCGGTCAGGCCATCGGCGATGCCGTCGACCGTTGGCGGTATCGCAATCAGGTTCGGCGACACGGCAGCCAGTCGCTCGGCAGTCTTGTTGGCGAAGGTATTGGTGACCGTGCGCAAGCCGGCGGCGGCCATTTCCAATGGCACCAGGCTGGGGTGCGGCGACATCATCAGCGACAGGCCGACATCAAAAGTCGGCAGCAACTGAATGTATTCGTCAAGGCTGGTTCGTGGCAGCAACTTCAAATCAATACCGGGCGCTAGTTCCAGTACATAGCGGCGATCAATCGAGCCGATTCCGTGGAATGTCCAGCCGGTCAGGTCGACGTCGTCGCGACGCAGCAATTCGACCAGGCCCATCACGCCCAGTTCAAAAAGATTTCGCGCGGCGTGGTCCTCGGGGCGTGCGTAGAACAACAGGCGCTTTTCCTCGTGAACCATGTCGGTGAGCTTCGGCGTGAATCGGCAGATGGCATTGTGGAAAACGGCCGACATCGCCTCGCCGCTTTCCTCGCCATCCACGTAGACGCCGATCTTCTCGGCACGGAAATAGTCCTGCAAGATCGCGGTCGAAAACAGCGCGTACTGCGGGAAGTCGTAGGCCTGGCGGAAGATTGCGTTGATGGAGTTGTACGAGGTGAAGATCGGCTCGTATTCCTGCACCATGAAAACGAAGCGCTCGTGTCCCAGCTCACGCACCGCGTGATGGGCGACGTGCGCGGTCCAGCATGATGTCGCCACGAAAGAATCATCGGGATTCACCGGCAACGGGTCGGTCCGATCAAAACGCGGCGCCACTTCGACATCGTCAAACAGCGATTCCAGCCCCGGAAATTTCTGTATCTGGCGACGCCATTCTTCCGGACGGTAATCTACGCTTTCGGTCAACACGATGCGCACCTGATGCCCCATTCGTTTCAGGAACAAGGCCAGGTTGAACATGCCAATGTAGCCGCCGAACACGTATCGGAAATCGATGGTCGCCAGCAGCAGGTTGACGCGCCGTGGCTGCTTCTGGCTGATCGCCAGTGTCAGCGGACGAATGTTGTGCGACATCCAGCCGACATTGCCGAAGCCGATTGCACTTACCCGTTCCGAAGCAGCCACATCGGCGCCAGACGACGGCGCAGCGGGTGGCGTGTTGACGCCCGACACGCGATCCAGCACCGCTTGTTCGTTATTGCGACCTTCCAGCAACAAGCGTTTTCGTAGACGAAAACCTGGTCGACTCAGGCGTTGGCCGATGGCGGCACGCAGCATGTATCCGTCCATGTTCAAGGTCGGGCGATTGCGCAGTCGCACCCGCAACATGGTGCCAAGGATCGCCGGAATGGACTCGTTGATGTCGCGATAGCGTCGCAGCACACGCCGTCGCGCGCCCGACACATCTGGGAACCGTCGCAACAACATGCGGC
>JAYUYW010000068.1:0-2643 GCA_043752325.1 Rhodanobacteraceae bacterium
GATCCCGGGCGTTTCTACGTCTACGACAAGGCGAAGAAGGCCCTCAACGAAATCATGCTTGCGCGTCCAGCGCTGGAGCACGTCAAACTGGCGAGCGTCGCGCCAATCAGCTATCCGGCCGGCGACGGCACTTCGATTCCGGGCTATCTGACCATGCCGCCAAGCAAGCAGAGCGCGCGCGGGCTACCTGCTGTAGTGCTGCCGCACGGCGGGCCGAGTGCCCGTGACGAATGGGGTTTCGACTGGCTGGCGCAGTTCCTTGCCCATCAGGGATACGCCGTGCTGCAGCCCAACTACCGCGGCTCCTCGGGTTTTGGCGACGCCTGGCTGTTGGACAACGGATTCCGCAGCTGGCGCACCTCGATCGGCGATGTCACCGCCGCGGGCAAGTGGCTGACCGCGCAGGGGATCGCCGATCCTGCCAGGCTCGCCATCGTCGGCTGGTCCTACGGCGGCTATGCCGCGCTGCAGTCGGGCGTCACCGAGCCCGGTTTGTTCAAGGCGATCGTCGCCATCGCGCCGGTCACCGACTTGGAACAGGTCGAGAAGGACGCGCGCGACTACACCAACTGGCAGAACGTCGTCGACCAGATCGGTTCTGGACCGCACGTTGCCGAGGGTTCGCCTCTGCAGAATGCTGAAAGAATCAACGTGCCGGTCTTGATGTTCCACGGCACGATGGACATGAACGTCCGGGCGCAGCATTCGCGCAAGATGGACGCCAAGCTGCGTGCTTTAGGCAAGTCCACCGAGCTGGTCGTGTACGAAGGACTGGAGCACAGCCTGGTCGATTCCGATGCCCGCACGCAGATGCTCGAACGGATTTCGGCGTTTCTGAAAGCGAATACGTCGACGGATTGAGCTGACCGATTTTCAGCGTGGTTTCAACCATCGGTAGTACGAACGCGGCACCGGTCATTGAGCCAGCTCGCCAGGACGGGCAGGCATCTCCGTTAGCTTCGCATCTCTCGAAGCCGGCTGGCCCAGGTGTTCGGCCAGGAAACCGGCGATCCCGGTCCATGCGGCATCGATGTTGTCGAGTTCGTCCAGACCATGGGCTTCTTTCGGGAAGGTCAACACCACGGGTGGATTGCCGGCGATATTGAGCAGGCGCACCAGGCGGCGGGTGTGCTCGTAGTCGACGCGTTCGTCCTCGCCGCCATGCACCAGCATCAAGGGCACCTTCAGATCACGGTAGCGATACAGCGGTGAAGTGGACTGCATTTCGGCCAGGTCGGCGGCGACGCCGGGGTTGCCCATGATGCGTTCCATCTGCTTGCGCGTATCGGCATCCCGGCCGCTGTCGCTGGCGGTGAAGAACAGCGCGCGGTCGCTGACGCCCGAGATCGAGACCGCGCAGCGGAAGCGCGTCGGCCAGCGGATGGTGGACACCATCGCCGAGTAGCCGCCGTAACTGGACCCCAGCGCGCACATCCGGGATTCGTCCAGTGGATGGGTGGCCAGCGCGGCCTTGATCGCCGCGTCGATGTCGTCCTCGATCAACCTGCCGTAGTTGCGGTGGCCGGCCTCGCGGAACGCCTTTCCGTAGCCATCGGAACCACGGTAGTTGACTTGCAGGACGGCGTAGCCAAGCGAAGCGAGGAATTGCACGTCGCGATTGAAGTGGAGGTTGTCGCTGACACCGATCGGGCCGCCATGCGGCATCACCACGAATGCACGCTTGCCCGCCCCGGGTGGCACCGTCAGGAAGGCCTCGACCGGCAGGCCGTCGCTGCCACGGACTTTCAGCAACTGTGCACGGGTGAACTTGCGGCCGGCAAGCTCGGGCATGGTGTCGCCGAGCAGTTCCGCCCGCCGCTGGGTGGCATCGAGCAGGTACAGCTGTGGAGGCGAGTCGCTGCCGTCGACCCAGAGCAGCATCTTGCTCGCATCGCGGCTGCGCTGGACCGCCATGACGGTGCGCTCGGGAAACGCCGTGCGCAACATCTTGTCCAAGCGCTGGTTGGCATGGTCGAAATAGTCGGTGACCCGGCGCCCGGCTTCGTAGTAGGTCGCACCGATAGGTTGGCGACGCTCGTCGAACAACACGGAAACCAAATCGACTCCGGGCTTGCTGTACACGGTGCGGGTCACCTTGCTGGTCGCCGGGTCGAACGCGACAAGCTCGCGCTGGCCCCGGCCTTCGTCGGTAAAGCCGAAGAACACGTCGCCCTCGTACGACAGTTGGATGGGCTGAAAGCCGGTGTTGGCCTGGTAGGTCATGACCTCGCGGAACCGGCCGTCCTGGCCGTGCATCAGCACGATGTCGTCTTCGCCGCGCCGGGCAAGGGCCGCGCGCAGTTGGCCTTGACCGTCGGCGAACCAGCTGAGGTCGTCCGGGACGCCCCGGTTGAGACGATCGCTGGTGGAGGCGCGAGTGAAGCGCGCAACGGTTTCCTCGCTGTCCAGCTGCAGCCGGTGGACGACCAGCAGGTTCTTGGTATTGTTGCGGACCTCGTACAGCACGGTGCCGGGTTCGCTGGGCAGCAGGTCTACCAGCTTGCCCGCAAACGGACCAGGCACGCGCCGGATGACGCGCTGACCACCGACACCGACACCGTCACCGACATGGAGCGCGTGCAGCCACGAACCCTTGTTCGACCACGCGGTGGCCAATAGCAGGCGGTCGCTTTCCCAGCGGAT
>JAYUYW010000069.1:0-2640 GCA_043752325.1 Rhodanobacteraceae bacterium
GATTGCATCAGCGGGCGGCATCGTTTCGACAGCGGCGGCATCGTAGTCGATGGTCATCCATTGCTTGGCGATGGCATCGCTGCGAAATCTCGCATTGGTTATGCCGTTGCCGCCGATGCGCTGCCAGCTGTCTTGACCGGCAACCAGTGCCTGTCCATCCATGCGCAGGCAAAGCAACTCGACGGCATCGACGATGAGACCCGCCAACTCGCCATCGACCTGCGCTTGCAACCGCGACTCGATGAACCTGTGTCGCTGTATTCCTACGGCACGCGCCAAAAACTTGGCGTGCTGCTGGCTCTGCTGGGCGAACCAGCATTGATCGTGCTCGACGAATCCTTCAATGGTCTGGACCCCGCCAGCGGATTGATCCTGAAAAAGCATCTACGAGCCCGCGTCAACGCCCGCCGCTGCGCCATCCTGCTCGCCACCCACGCGCTCGATATCGTCGAACGCTACTGCGACCGTGCCGTACTCCTTGATGAAGGCGTCCTCGTCGGCGACTGGAATCGCGCCGCGCTCGATCAACTACGCGACGGCGCTGGATTGGAAACCGAGATGGCATGCATTCCGGCACGTTGATTTCCGCCCGACTGCATCCATCATTGCGCTCATGATGACCTTCCTGCTCTGGCTTTTGCTGTTCGTGGTGTGCTGGCCACTCGCGTTGCTGGCACTGATCCTGTATCCGCTCGTCTGGCTGATCCTGCTGCCATTCCGACTTCTCGGCTTCGCCGTCGGAGGTGTGCTGGAACTGGTCCGGTCGATCATCATATTGCCGGCGAGACTGCTGCGCGGTCGCCAGACTGCTTGATCACATCGTCCGCTGATCTCTCGCTCGCTACTTCACCATCTGGTTGATGCTGAAGATCGGCAGCAGGATGGCCAGCACGATGAAAAGCACCAGCCCACCGACCAGCAGGATCACACCGGGGCCGAGAATCGAACTCATCACGTTCAGCCAGCGATCTAGATCGCGCTGCTGTTGCTGCGCAGCCTGATCGAGCATGCGCGGCAACTCGCCGGAACGCTCGCCGCTGGCGATCAAACGCAGCGCGACTGGCGGAAACTGGCCGCTGTCGCCGAGTGCCTTGGCAAAGCCGGTGCCTTCGCGAACCTTGAAAGCAGCTTGGCGTAGCGCGGTACGCATCGGCAGGTTCGGCACCACCTGCGCGGCAATGGAGAGTGCATCGAGCAGCGGCACGGCGCTGGCTGACAACAGCGCCAACGTCCGCATTGCACGCGCTGTGTTGGCGGCGCGAATCAAGCGGCCGAACAGTGGAATACGCAACTGCCAGGCATGCCAGCGCAGGCGTTGGCTTTCCTGTCGCAGCGCGATGCGGATCGCGATGATCGCGACCACGAACACGCCAAGCAGCAGCCAGCCATAACTGCGCAGGAATGCCGACACGCCGAGCAGCACCCGCGTCGCCATCGGCAAGGCCTGGCCCATGTTCTGGAACACGCCGACGATCTGCGGCACGACAAAGGTGAGCAATCCAGTAACGACGGCGACAGCGACGATGCTGAGCAGCAACGGATAGGCCAGTGCGCCAAGCAATTTCTGCGCGAGCGCATCGCTGGCTTCGGCATGGTCGGCGAGTTTTTCCAGCACCTGACTCAAACGACCGGATTGTTCGCCGGCACCCACCGATGCGCGATAGATTTCCGGGAACGAATCGGGGAATTCCGATAAGGCCTGCGCGAGGCTGGCACCTTCCATCACCCGCGAACGCAGGCTGACGGTGAGTGCCCGCTGGCGCTCGTTGTCGTTCTGCTCGGATAGCGCGGCCAGCGCTTCGTCGATGGGCAGGCCTGCGCCAATCAGCGTCGCCAACTGCCGTGTCAGCAACGCGCGTTGTGGTGCAGACAGGCCGCGTCGAGCGAACAAGCCGCCGCCCTTCTTGCTGGATTCATCAACCCTGACCGGGTTCAACCCACGCTCGCGCAGCGCCGTGCGCACCGATCGCGCGCTATCTCCTTGCAACACGCCACGCTGGCTGCGGCCTTCGCTGTCGAGAGCTTCGTAGGAAAAAGCGGCCATAGGTTCTACTGCGACGAGAGAACCCCATTGTCACCGCAAACCGGGCGCGGTCCGCAAACGGTCGCCGATGGCGTGACCCAGTCATGGCGAAACCGGGCCGTATCGATGGCTGGGTAAAGGCAATTGCGCTTTACAAGCGTACAAATGCTCAAGCCTGCTGCATGGCGCAAATCAGCCGTTATCATCGACATCTGCTGCGCGAGCCATTGCTCTGCCAGCGGTCCCATTCTCAACCAGCAGGACTTTTCGATGTGTGGAATCGTTGCCGCCACGGCCCAACGTGATGTCGTTCCCATCCTCATTGCGGGACTCAAGGCGCTGGAGTATCGAGGATACGATTCAGCTGGCCTTTCAGTACTGACAGACCAAGGTCTGCAACGGCAGCGCGCGCTTGGGAAGGTTCGAGAACTTGAAGCGCGGCTAGTCGCCGAGCCGCTGCAAGGCACCAGCGGGATCGCCCATACGCGTTGGGCCACGCATGGCGCACCGAGCGAAGCAAATGCGCATCCGCACGTGTCAGAAGGCGAACCCGGCATCGTCGGGATCGTCCACAACGGCATCATCGAAAACCACGCCGAACTGCGCGAAGAATTGGT
>JAYUYW010000070.1:0-2639 GCA_043752325.1 Rhodanobacteraceae bacterium
ATCGAGGACGGCGGTGCGCGCGATGTCCGCGCCTTGTTCTCCGACCGGCGTGACACAGCCCAGGATCACGTCATCGACCAGCGCCGTGTCGAGGTGCAAGCGTTGTTGCAGCGACGTAACCGGTAACTACGCGGCGTCCTTCCCTACCTTGCGAGGCTGTGCAAGTCCGAACGCATCGGCGTCTCCGCGAAGCGCGTCTTCCACTGCCGTGGGGTGAGTTCGGCCACACGTGCTGCCGGGTGTTGGCCGACGCGTTGAAGCACATCGACCAGATAGGTGGTGGGATCGACACCGTGCAGGCGACAGGTGACGATCAGGCTCTGCACGATGCCGACGTGCTTGGCACCCAGTTCCGTCCAGCAGAACAACCAATTCTTGCGACCCATCGGGATCGCGCGCAGCGCGCGTTCCAGATGGTTGGTGTCGATCGGCACGTCGGGGTCGGTGAGGAAGACTTCCAGACCCAGCTTGCGTTCGCGTGCATAGGCGAGCGCCTGGGTGAACGGACTGCTCGGCAGCAGGCCCTGACGTTGGAACTGGTGCTCGATCCAGTCGAAAAACATGTCGACCTGCGGCTTGCTGTGAGTCAAACGATGCATCCGCTTGCTCTCACCGCCCAGCTTGCGTTCGCGGATCTGCGCCTCGGCGGCATACAGCGCGCCGATCTGCTCCAACGCCGCCTTCACGCCGTCGGGCTCCGCAGCTTGCGCCTCGAAGAAACGCCGCCGCGTGTGCGCCCAGCACTGCGCATGGGTGAGGCCGGTCTGCTTCGCGTACTGGGCGTAGGCCGCATAGCCATCCGACAGCAACACCGCACCGGCAGCGCGCGACAGGCCCAACAGGTTGACTACATTGGAATGCGCGCGCGTGGGGGAGAACGGAAAACACACCTCGTCGTGTTCGCCGTAGACCGGCCAGAAATACGCGTCCTTCATCTTGCCGCTGCCGCTGCGACCGGCCTTGATCGGGGTCTCGTCCATCGCGATGATCCGGCTGCTCCGGATGGCATCGAACTGCGCGTCGTAGATCGGCTCCAGCAGCGCCGTGATCTGCTGCGCGAGTTGCGTCAGCCACGGCCGGCTGACCGTGATGCCAGCCTCGGCGAGGCGCTGATGCTGGCGGTACAGCGGCAGGTGCCAGGCAAATTTGTCGATCAGCAGCCCGGCGCAGAAGCTGACATCGGCACGACTGCCCTGGATCACGCCGACCGGCGCCGGGGGGCAATGAATCGCCTGCGTGTCGTGACGCTTGATCACTGGGCGCAGATACTTCAGCACCACGAAGCTTCCCGGCCGCTGCGCCAGCCGGTAGCTGACCTTCTCGCCGATCGTCTCGAACTGGTCGGTCGCCAGACCCGCAGCCTCGGGGTTGGGCACGTGAATGGTTTCCACCGGTACGCGCGACTCATCGAAGAACGGCAGCGCGTCGCCCGCGCTCGCCAGATCGCGCGTCGCCACGCGTCGCGTGTGTGCGGGTACCTGACGCTGCTTGTTCGCCGCAGGCGTTGCCGGAATCGGCATCACCTCTCCCAGATGCATCTGCGTGGGATCGGGCGGCGGTGCAAAGCGCTCGCTCTTTGGTCCGAACAACTGGCGCTTGAACCAGTCGAGCTGGTGCTTCAGCACATCGATCGCCGCGTCCCTTGACTGCACCAGCGCGACCAGTTGCGGCAGGCTCAACGACGCCATGTCAGCGGGGTTGCGAGGACATGTCGAGGGCGCGTTCTGCATGCCGATATTCTACCGGATGCGGGCGCTTGAATGAAGCGTTTGGTGCCGTGTTTTGTGTTGTATTCTGCGCATGCTCCGCATGTCGATAGCGCTTGCGTTGTCGCCCCGGCTCGATGCCTTCGAGCATCAGCTTCAGTGCGGTCCAATCCATCGCGCGCGATCGCACCGCGCGCCAGTCGCTGAGGAACCGTCCCGCCTCCAGCCGCTTGCTCCACACGCAGTAGCCGCTGCGATCGAAGTACAGCACCTTGATCTGCGTTGCGCGCCGATTGACGAACACGAACAACGCACCGCTCAGCGGATCCAGACCCATGCCGTGCTTGGCCAGCGCCGACAAACCATCGAACGATTTGCGCATGTCCACCGGCTGACCGTACAACTGCACCCGGATCTGGCCCTCCGGAAAAAACATCAGCCGCGTACCAACTGCAGCAACAGGCCACCGCCCAAATCCAGCCGCAATTCAAAACGCGTCGACGCTGACGGCGGCGCGATCAGCGGACCCAGATCGACGAAGCCCGCCTGCACGCGCGGCACCGCCAATTGACGTTTGGCGGCATCCGCTTTCGCAACCTTGCCAAGCTGCGAACGCCAGCGGTAGAAGCTCGCGCTACTGACCGACTCGCGCTCGCAGAACGCCCGCACCGACAGCCCGCCGTCGGCAAACCGCGCCAACATCGCCCGCCACGCCTGCGCACCCCACCGTCGCCGCTTGATCTTCTGCATCGCGCCCTCTCCAGCTCGTTGATCTGGAGAGCCATTGTCCTCATCGCCTTGCGCGAGGGAAGAACGCTGCTCAGCTACCGCTTACTCATCAGGGGCGATGCAGGCGTTCCGCCGCCGCGAGCGGTGCACGTGCGGTCAATCGCAAGCAGGTCACCGTGCGCGACGTTCTCGTTTTCTCGCAGG
>JAYUYW010000071.1:0-2629 GCA_043752325.1 Rhodanobacteraceae bacterium
CGGCACCTCGCCGGCGCGAAACGGCATGCGGGCCGGGTCGTCCACCACCATCAGCATGCCGTCGCGTTCCACCACCGGGCGCTCGGCCGCGAAGTACAGCGGCACGATCGGGATGCCTTCCTGGTCGATGTATTGCCACACGTCCAGCTCGGTCCAGTTCGAAATCGGGAACACGCGGATGGTTTCGCCCGGCCGCACGTGGGTGTTGTAAAGGTTCCAGAGTTCAGGGCGTTGCGCCTTGGGATCCCAGCGGTGGCCCGGCGCGCGGAACGAGAAAATCCGTTCCTTGGCGCGCGACTTTTCCTCGTCGCGCCGCGCGCCACCAAAAGCAACATCGAAACCGCCCGCGTCGAGCGCCTGCTTCAGCGCCTCGGTCTTCATGACATCGGTGTAATAGCTCGACCCGTGGCTGAATGGGTTGACGCCTGCCGCCAGGCCCTGCGAATTGGTGTGGACGATGAGTTCCATGCCGCATTCCTTCGCCATCCTCTGGCGGTGGGCGTACATGTCGCGAAACTTCCAGGTCGTATCGATGTGCAGCAGCGGAAACGGCGGCGGCGCGGGATAAAACGCCTTTCTTGCCAGGTGCAGCATGACCGACGAATCCTTGCCGATGGAATAAAGCATGACCGGGCGGCGCGCTCCCGCGACGGCCTCGCGAAGGATCTCGATGGACTCGGATTCAAGACTGCTGATCAAACGCTCTCCAGGCATGTTTCTCGAGCTTCGATTCTATGGGCGCGGCTAGAATTGCCGGCATGAAAAAGGCCTTGATTACCGGCGTGACCGGCCAGGACGGCTCGTACCTCGCCGAGTTTCTGCTCGCCAAGGGCTACGAAGTCCATGGCGTGAAGCGGCGCACATCGCTGTTCAATACTGACCGCATCGATCACCTGTACCAGGACCCGCACGAAACGCCGCAGCGCTTCATCCTGCACCACGGCGATATGACGGACAGCTCCAGCCTGACCCGCATCATCCAGCAGGTGCTGCCCGCCGAAATCTACAATCTTGCCGCCCAATCGCATGTGGCGGTGAGTTTCGAGGAGCCCGAATACACCGCCAACTCGGACGCGCTGGGGCCGCTGCGCATTCTGGAGGCCATGCGCATCCTGGGCCTGGAGAAAAAGTGCCGTTTTTACCAGGCTTCGACATCCGAGCTGTTCGGGCTGGTGCAGGAAACGCCGCAAAAGGAGACGACGCCCTTCTATCCCCGCAGCCCGTACGCGGTGGCCAAGCTGTATGCCCACTGGATCACGGTGAATTACCGTGAGGCTTATGGCATGTACGCCTGCAACGGAATTCTGTTCAACCATGAAAGCCCGGTCCGCGGCGAGACCTTCGTGACGCGAAAAATAACGCGTGCGATGGCACGCATCAAGCTGGGCCTGCAGGAGTGTCTTTTCCTCGGCAACCTGAACGCCAGACGCGATTGGGGCCATGCCCGCGACTACGTGGAGATGCAGTGGTTGATGCTGCAACAAGACCAGCCGGAGGACTTTGTGATCGCCACCGGCGAACAGTACAGCGTGCGCGAGTTTGTCGAGACTGCCGCAAGAGAGATCGGCATGACGGTGACATGGAAAGGCGAGGGGGAGGGTGAAAAGGGCTTCGATGCGAAGGGCCGCTGCATCGTCGCCGTCGATCCCCGCTACTTCCGGCCGACCGAGGTGGAGACTCTGTTGGGCGACGCCACCAAGGCGCGTCTGAAGCTCGGCTGGGTACCGAAAATCCGGTTCGCGGACCTGGTTGCCGAGATGATGCGCGAAGATCTGAAATCTGCCGAGCGCGACGAGCTGGTGAAGCAGCACGGTTTCTCCGCCTACAATTTTCACGAGTGAAAAAGATATACGTCGCCGGGCATCGCGGCATGGTGGGATCGGCCATCGTGCGCGAACTGCTGGCGCGCGGCGGCGATACGGTGCTGACGCGCACCCATGCCGAGCTCGACCTGACATCGCAGGCGGCCGTGCGTGCCTTCCTCGAAGCCGAGCGCCCGGACTGCGTTGTGCTGGCGGCTGCGAAGGTGGGCGGCATCCACGCCAACAACACCTATCCCGCTGAATTCATCTACCAGAACCTGATGATGGAAGCCAACATCATTCACGAGTCGTGGAAGGCCGGTGTACGCGAGTTGCTGTTTCTGGGTTCCAGCTGCATCTATCCGCGGATGGCACCGCAGCCGATGCGCGAAGACTCCCTGCTGACTGGAACCCTGGAGCCGACCAACGAGCCGTATGCCATTGCCAAGATCGCCGGCATCAAGCTGTGCGAGTCGTACAACCGCCAGTACGACACCGACTACCGCAGTGTGATGCCGACCAACCTGTATGGGCCGGGAGATAACTTCCATGCCCAAGACAGCCACGTGATTCCCAGCCTGATCCGGCGCTTTCATGAGGCGAAGGAGGCTGGGGCCAACGCGGTGGCGATGTGGGGAACGGGATCGGCGCGGCGCGAATTTTTGTACGTCGACGACATGGCAGCTGCAAGTGTCCACGTGATGCAGCTGGAGCGCGCTGTGTATGAAGCACACACGCAGCCGATGCTGTCGCACATCAATGTCGGCACCGGCGAAGACCTGAGCATCGGCGAGCTCGCCGCGATGATCGCTCAGGTGACGGGGTTC
>JAYUYW010000072.1:0-6849 GCA_043752325.1 Rhodanobacteraceae bacterium
ACGCGGCGTCGTAGCCGAGCCAGCGGGCGCGCAGCATCAGGTCGGTGTCTTCGGCGTAGCAGAAGAAAGTTTCGTCGAACCATTCGCCATGGCTTGCGAGCAGATCGTCGAGCATGCGTCGTGTCAGCAATGCGCAGCCGCCGGTGGGGCCGAGAAGCACCTCGTCCTCGCGCTTGCGATTGGATGCGAGGGTGGAGCGGTAGATGGTTATGCCGAGGCTTTCGACTTCGTCGCGATCAGCATGCAGCAATCGTGCGGCTACCATGTCTATGCGGCGCTCGGGGTCGAGTTGCGCCTGCATCGCGGTGATGAAGCCGTGCGTGGCGACGGTGTCGCTGTTAAGCAGAAGCACCTCATCGACATCCGCATCGGTAAACGCGTTGGCGATCAAGCGGTTCATGCCAGCTGCGAAGCCGACATTTTGGTCCGACCTGTCGAAGCGAATTTGTTCTGCGTTTCCGTCGGCGTAGGCGCGAAGCACTGCTATATCGTCATCGTCGGAGCCGTTGTCGAGGAGATGCACGACCGCTCCGTGCGGCAATTCCGGCAGCAACGAATCGAGGCAGGCGAGCGTTGCCTGTGCGGTACGGTAGTTGATGACGAGGACGGCGAGCATTGCCGCAGCTTACGGGTCGTGCGAAAGAAGCGGCACGCTACAACGGCAGCGCATCGGCGTAGCGGAAGTCGGGCTGGAAGTTTTCCAGCAGGCTCAGGTGCGGGTTGTAGTAGGGATCACCATGCTTGAACACGCCGGCATGGCGCGATTGCATGTAGTCGATCTCGGCGCTGAAGCGGGCGCGCTTTTCCGGGCTCACGTCTAGGCCACGCGTTTTCGACTCGCGATGGAACAGGCTGGCGTAAGGCGTGTAGACGACCAGATAACCGGCTTCGCGGGCGCGAAGGCAGTAATCGATGTCGTTGAAGGCGACGGTGAGTTCCTTGTCGTTGAGTCCGCCGAGTTGCTCGAACACGTCGCGCCGCGTCATCGCGCAGGCAAAGGTGACGGCGGAAAGATTCTGGATCAGCCGTGGTCGCGAAAAATAGCCGGGGTGTCCAGTCGGCAGCATCAAATGCGAATGCCCGGCGACACCGCCCAGGCCAATGATGACGCCGGCATGTTGCAGGCTGCGATCGGGATACAAAAGTTGCGCGCCGACCACGCCCACGTCGCGGCGCTGCGAATGCTCCAGCATCGCGCGCAGCCATTCCGCCGAGATCACTTCGGTGTCGTTGTTGAGCATCAACAGGTGCTCGCCACTGGACTGGCTGGCCGCGTAGTTGTTGATGGCCGAATAGTTGAACGGTGCGTCGAAGTCGAGGAAACGCACCCGCGAGTCGCGTTTTTCCAGCGTTCTGCGAGCGATTTTCACGTGTGCATCAACGCTGCCATTGTCGATGCCGATAATTTCGAAGTTGCGGTAGTCGGTGCGTTCCAGGATCGACGTGACGCAACTCATCAGCAACGCCGGTTTGTCGCGAAACGGGATGAGGATGCTGACCAGCGGTTCGCCGACGACGTTGCGTCGTACACGGAACGTGTTGGGGAACGGGCCTGGTTCAATCGTGCTGTCCTCATCGCGCCGCTTCATGGCATCGACCAGAGCGCGCCGACCAGCCACTGATGATTCGGGTTTCGCCGCACTCGTCACCGCCGTGGAACCCGGCACGCGCCGCCAGTGATAGAGCACCTGCGGAACGTGAACGATCGTTTGAGCGGCTTCGGTGGCGCGCAACATCAAGTCGAAATCCTGGGCGCCATCAAAGCCCGGGCGAAATCCGCCGATGCGCTCGATCAACTCGCGCTTCAGCACGCTGAAATGGCACACGTAGTTGTTGGACAGCAAGTAGTCGGGGCTGAAGTCCGGCTTGAAATGCGGGTCTATGTGGCGACCTTCTTCGTCGAGCTTGTCCTCGTCGGAATAGAGCAGGTCGGGGCGCTTCTGGATGATCTGGCGGACCATTTCGAGCAAGGCGTCGCGGGTCAGTTTGTCGTCGTGGTCGAGCAGACCGACGTAGTCGCCAGTTGCGAATCCGAGCGCGGCATTGGACGCGACCGCGATGCCCTCGTTATTTTTCAGCCGAGTGACGATGATGCGTTCGTCGCCGATCGCTTCGATCGCATCGAGCGCCTCGCGCGTGGCGGGCAGGGTGGAAGCATCGTCGGCAATGCAGAGCTGCCAGTTCGGATAGAACTGGGTGCGGACCGATTCGACAGCGGCGTTCAACCAGCGCGGATCGACGTTGTAGACCGGCATCACGATCGAGACCAGCGGTGTTTCCGTCATCCGAGCGACGAACGCAGTGGCTTGGTCGGCGTTGATGCGTTGCAGCCGTTTGCGTTCGTCGCTGTCGCCCGTGCGCTGACGTATCAGTGCTTCCGTGCGCGCGTTGATGTCGTGCGACAAGGTTGAACCGGTCAGCCACGGCATCTTGCGATGGAGCCACGTGATCAAGGCGCGTTTACGCGTGGTGTCGACGCCCGGGACGGCGTAATAGGCGCGATATAACCACTGTTCCAGTCGATACGGGATGCGTGGTGTGAGCGCCCTGGCAAGCCAGCGGAGCGGTTTGGTGATGCGCCACGACAACGAGTCATTCAAGGCGTCAATGGTGGCGAACGTTTTCTCGACTTGCAGAGTCAGCGAATCCACCTGACCCGTCAGGTTGTATGCATGATTGCGCGTCAAAACCCCTTCGCCGGCCAATCGCTGGTTTTCGTGCAGCGCGTCGGACAAACGCAGCTCCAGTTCGCTGACCTGCGTTTCCAGTTCGCTGATTTCATCCACCGCCAGCCGGGCGCGCTCTTCCGCCGTTTCAGCACGCTGCTGGGCATTGAGCACGGTCCGTTCGGCGTCTTCGCGGTGCGCCTGCAGCTCATGTTCCAGCTTGACCAGTCGATCGGTGACATTGCCGAGCGCTGCCGAAGCGCCGAGCCGGGTTTGATGCTCGACGGCACGCTCGTATTCGAGCAGGACACGCTCGGCGCTGCCGTCGTCCGGCATCGGTTCAACCACAATTGGCCCCTCCGCGGCGCACTGACGGTTTAGCCATTGGTCCAGCTGGTCCTGCGAGGCGCTGAGCCGCATGTGATCGAGCGGCCGGCTGCGCTTGAGGCGCACATCGAGGAATTGGCCGAGCGCTTCCGCTGCCGGAGCATGCAGGCCCTTCGCGCCCAGCGTCGCCACGCCATCGAGCAACCGAATCGCCTGGTTGACCGGCTGTTCCAGCAGCTGCGAATACGAAACGAACAGCACGCGCTGACCCACGAGATCGGCCAGCACCTGTCGCAGGTAACGTTCCCACAGCGCAAGCAGGAAATGGCTGGTGTAAACGCCGCGATGGCTGGACAGCATCGACGCGGCGGTCTCGCGCGGGTCGCGTACCGCCACCACGTACACCGGATCGGAAACGATGGTGCGCCAGGCGGGCAACATGAGGCACAGGCGAGGATCCTTCAACAACCAGGGGAGACCACCGCTGTCGAATCGCGACGTGACGCTGCGAAGGCGCGCATCCAGTTCGTTGCGTGCACCGACGCTCAGCTGGTCCCAATCGAAACCGGAAACACGATCCCAAGCGTGTCCGACGCTGGCGAGGAAATCCTCGTGGCTGTGGACCACGTCGGCACGTTCCCAGTAACCGGTAGGATTGTCGGTGGGGTGAGGCGGCAACAGGTCGTCGTCGTCGCCGATCCACGCACCCATCATGCCCAGCACGCGTGCCAGCGCCGACGTGCCCGAGCGATGCATGCCCAGCACCAATATCGGTGGTCCGGCGGGCGGCGATCCCTGCGCTGCGATATCGGTCATGCGGTGTCGGAGTGGTCTCGAAAGTGAAGCGCCAGTATGCCTCACGCGAGGTGGGTCATTCCCGTGAACCTGGCGAAATGTCTTGCTTTGCCAAGACTTTGCCGAGCCGATCCGGCAAAATACGTTGAGATGGCGGCCTCGGGGATACGTCGCAAACTCACGCTTCCCGCCATCGGTTGCACTAATCATTCGATGCGTGTGTCGACACATCGCGTTGCGCCAATGGGCTGATCTGGGGTGGGCTTGGGTTTGGCAGGTAATGACTTGAAGATCGGCTTGCTGCATGACTCCGTGTCGCTGGCGACAGGAATTCGTGCGACCAGTCGAGTCATCCAGCGGGCATTCGCAGCGAACGACATCGCGCATCGCGTCGTGGATCCGTTGGCGCCTGCCAGCGATGATCTGGCGATGCTGGTGATTGGCGGCGGAATGCTGCTGCGCGCGCCGGATGATCCGGTCTATCGCACATTTCGCGTGCGCGGACGGCACGTGTTGCACTCGATATCGGTTGGCGATGCCCGCGATACGGATTATCTCTACGAATACGCCTGCGTGGCTGTGCGTGCCCGTGCCGACCGTAGTCGGCTGGGGCTCGGCAGTGTGTGTCCATCGTTGAACCTTCTCTACGGTGACTATCGTTCAGCCGACAATCCGGTCACCGGCATACCCGACGGTGCCATCGGCATCCACGTGACGCCTGCCATGCGCGATCACGCGCTGGGTTTCGTGCATGTGCTGTCGACGCTGGATATCGGGCCGGTCGTATGGTTGCCGACGGCCGACTTGCGAGGCCGCGACCTGCTGGAAGCCCTGCGCGCGACCCTACCGGGATCGGTGGTGTTGCCGGGTGGTGATCCTGATGCGTTGTGGGACATTGTTGGGCGCTTGCGCGCCCTTGTGACGCCGTCGCTGCATGCGGCAAGCTTTGCCTACGCTCAGCGTACGCCCTTCCTTACTTATGGTTATGGCAGCGAACTGGGTGATTTCCTGCGCGATCGCGATTTGACGGACCGCCAGCTGAGCATCGCGACCGATCTTGAGCGCCAGCTTCCGAAACTGCTCCAGCGCAATGACGCGGCACCCGATCCGACTGCCGATCTGGAAGCCTGTCGAAGCTTGCTTACAGAAATTATCGATGCGGCGCGACAAGCGCTGCTGGCGCCACAGCAAGAGATCGTTATCGATGCCATCGACCGGGTCGCCTACGAAGTGCAACGTGAGCTGGCACGCGTCGACGGTGCTGGCGCGCTTGAGGGCGAGGCGCAACGGCTGCGCGTCCGCAATGTCGAAGCGGCGCTCGACCGTATCCAGTATCAGGTCAGCCAGCGCTCACTGGTGCTGGAAGCGTCCGCCGCGGAGCGCAGCGCCACCCTGGTGGAGTGTCGTGAGGAGCTCGATGGCGCTTACGTTGAAATCGAAAAGCTGCGCGAAGTAACGCGCGGAGACGTGCCCGCGTGGCTGCGGTCGCATGATCAGGCAAGTGAGTCTTTGCCGGGAACACTGCCGGATCCTGCAAATGATGAATTTACCGACGACGTCGATATGGACGAATCGAACTCAGCGTCGCCCGAGCACGAACCCGTCGACGAACCCGTTGACGATCACGCTGCGGAGTTCGACGCACTGGTCGGCGAAATCCAGCGCCGTGACCGGCTGATCGAGGAGCAGTTGCAGTCGACGGAAGCACTGTCTTCTCGATTCCGTGAAACCGCCTCACGCCTCGCGGCACTGGAACGCGTTGAGCAGAAACGTCAGCGCTGGCGCATGCCGATGCGCTGGATCGCGACTGTCGCGCATCCGTTCCGACGCTGGTCGAGAATGCTGCTGAGGCGAACTCGCACCAGCGAGTTCGATATGCGCTTCGGTATCGAGACCAATCTGGATCAGGCGCGTTGGGCCGGTCGTGGTGGCGCGTTGCACGTCAGCGGCTGGTGCTTCGTTCCTGGTGCGCGGGTACGTTCGCTGAGCCTGCTTGTCGATGGCCGCGCGCAGCGGATACCGGAACACTCACAGGCGCGGCTGGACGTATTCGGCGTGTTCTACCCGAACCACGAAAGCACGGGTGCCAGCCTGCTGAGCGGATTCAGCACTATCATCGACATCCCAGCGACGGATGTGGCGCTAGATCTGCCGCTGCGCCTGCGTGCGCGACTGGACAGCGGTGATACCGCCGAATGCGGGATCGGCACGTTGCAGCTTTTGCCCGGTGACGGTCGCGAACCGCTTGCGGGCAACTGGACCGGCAAAAGCACGAAGATCGCCATCTGCATGACCACCTGCGATCCACCGCCGGAACTGTTCGAGCAGCAGATTCGCTCGATTGCCGAGCAGGATCATGACAATTTCATCTGCATCATCCAGGACGATGTTTCGTCGGAGTCAAACCTGGCCGCGATAAAGAAAAGCATCGCCGACGATCCTCGTTTCGTGTTGTTCCAGAACGATGCGCGGATGGGTTTCTATCGCAATTTTGAGACCTGCCTGATGCGCGTTCCGGCTGACGCCGAGTTTGTCGCGCTGAGCGATCACGACGACCGTTGGTACGCGGACAAACTCTCCAGCCTGCTGGGGGCATTCGACGACGACACGCAACTGGTTTACAGCGATTGCCGTTTGGTGCAACCGGATGGAACGGTTTTGGCAGACTCGTACTGGACGCGCCGCCGCAACAACTACACCGATCTGGCGACCATGTTGGTCGCCAATACCGTGACTGGCGCGGCCAGCCTGTTCCGTGCCGACCTGCTGGACCAGACCCTGCCATTTCCGCAACGGGTCGGCGATGCCTACCACGACCAATGGCTGGCTCTGCTGGCGATGGTCAAGGGCAAGATCGGGTACGTGGACCGGCCGCTGTACGACTACATGCAGCACGGTCGCAATGTGATTGGCGCGGTCGAATTGCGCGCTGCGGGCATCATCGACGCACTTCGCGATGTGTTCAGTACGGGCTACCACCCGGCACGGGTCGCGGCGCGCTTGCGCAACTTCATCATGAGCGCGAGCGCTGATCATGCATTTGTCACCCACAAGGCGTTGG
>JAYUYW010000073.1:0-2625 GCA_043752325.1 Rhodanobacteraceae bacterium
GGCGTAGTGGTTTCACCTTGATCGAGGTGATGATCGCCCTCGTCGTGGTCGCGCTGGCGATGCTCGCCTTGACTCGCCTCGCCGCCGTCGAAATCCAGACCACCGATGGCCTGCGTGAGCGCACCCTCGCTGGCTGGATCGCAGCAAATGCCATCACCGAAACCAAACTGGCCAGTCCGTATCCACCGACGGGCGTGAGCGATGCGCGTGGTCGCTTCGCCAATCGCGACTGGCGCTGGCGAATCGACGTGCAAGCCACGCCAGACGAGCGTGTGCGCCGCATCGATGTCAGTGTGTACCTTGGCGAATCGAAAGAGCCTTCGGCATCGCTGAGCGGTTTCGCCGGCGCGGATCTGGTCCAGTGACGCTCGCGCGACGCCACGGTTTCACCCTTGTCGAACTGCTGGTCGCGGTCGCGGTTTTCGCTGCCGTCGCCGCGATTGCGTATGGCGGCTTGTCCCAGATCGCGCAGACGCGCGGTGCGCTCGCACAGGAGCAGGATCGCTTCGCTGCCCTCAACCGCGCCATGAACAATGTCGTTCGTGACCTGCGCCAGGCGGTCGCGCGGCCGGTGCGCGGCAACTACGGAGAAACCGTCCCGGCGCTGCGCGGCAGCAGTGATTCGCTGGAACTGAGCCGACTTGGGTTTGCCAATCCGCTTGCCGAGCCTCGCAGCCATATCGAACGCGTGATCTACGCCCTTACCGACAACAAATTACGTCGCGGTCGCTACGCCGTACTTGATCGTGCACCCGGCAGCGTGCCCGATGACAGTGACTTGCTCGACCGCGTCAGCCGCCTGCGCTGGCGTTACCTGGATCGGCAAGGCAACTGGAGCGATCTGTGGCCCAGCTCGACGGTCGCGCCGACACCGATCGGTACGGCGCCGGTCCCGCGCGAAATCGAACTGCCGCGCGCGGTGGAGTTGACGATCGAGCTTGAAGACTACGGCGAGCTGCGTCGCGTCGTTGCATTGCCGTCGACGTTCCCGATCAATGCACCGCGTGCCAGCTTCTCGCCGCCGCCCGAAACGACATTGCCAGGGCCTGCACTCGACGCCGACGGCAATCCAATCGGCGGCATGCCATGAAGCGCCAGCGCGGCGTCGCCCTGATCATCGCCTTGCTCGCCGTTGCGCTCGCGCTGGTGTTGATCGCGGGCCTGCTGGATCGCGGCGAACTGACGCTCGCGCGCACCACCAACACCTTGCGCGGCGAGCAGGCGCAGGCTTACGCGGAAGGGCTGGAAGCCTTTGCGGCGCGGGTGCTGGTGAAGTCGCAAGAAGAAGGGCCGGGCATTGATGCTGCCGACAGCTTGTGGGCGCTGCCGTTGCCGCCGCAAGCGGTTCCGGGCGGCTTGTTGACCGCCCAGATGCGCGATCTCAACGGCTGCTTCAACCTCAACAATCTCGCGCCCGGCAGCGGATCGCGGCAGGCATGGCTGGAAATCTTCCAGCGTCTTTTGATTGGCCTTCAACTTAACGTCGATATTGCCGACGCAGCGGCGGACTGGACCGACCCATCGCCCGAGGGTAGCGGTGACGCCTGGTATCTCGGCCAGCCGGTGCCATACCGACGCGCGGCTCGGGCGTTCAATCACGTGTCCGAATTGCGCCTGCTGCGCAACGTCGACAGTCGCACCTACGCGGCGCTGGCGCCGTACGTGTGCGCGCTGCCTCGCGAGACCCGGCTCAATATCAACACGGCCAGCGTGCCGGTGTTGATGAGCCTGTCCGACCAGATCACCAGCACCGTCGCCGAACGCATCTGGCAGGGCGGTAAAGCGCGCTACACCGATGTGAACGCGTTCGTGGACCTGCTGCAGACGGCCGGCGTCGCCGATGTCGGGCGATTGCCTGGCCTGGTCAGCACATCAAGCAATTATTTCGAGGCGCGTGGCGATATCGAACTCGACGACATTCCTTTCAGCTTCGTCAGCGTGATCGAGCGCGGCCAGGGCACCGGCGTGCGCGTGTTGTCCCGCAGCCGTGGCAGCGACGAGAGTCGCCTTGCCGCTGCAGTCGCGCAGCGACCCGCCACGCGATGAACATCGGCCGGCAACGCTGCACTATCATTCGATGATGAGTAACTCCCTGTTGATCCGACTGCATCCCGACGGCCACATGGAGTGGCGCCGTGGTGCTGAACCGGCGCCCAGCCGCAGCGGCGCGCCGTTGGCGAGTGATTTGGCCGACGCCAGCGAGGTGATCGTGCTGGCACCCGGCGAAGACGTGCTGCTGACCGACATCGCTGTCGCCGCCAAGCAGCGCAGCCAGTTGCTGAGGGCGGTGCCGTTCGCGACCGAAGACCAGTTGCTCGGCAGTGTCGAGGACCAGCATTTCGCGATCACCGATGCGTTGCCCGTCATCGCGGGCGAGCAGCCGCGGCACGGCGTTGCTGTGGTCTCGCGTGCTCGCTTGCGTGGCTGGCTGGAAACGCTTGGCGAAGCCGGCATTCGCGCAGATGTGCTGATTCCGGACACGCTCGCGGTCGCCAGCGGCAGCGCCGTCGTCGAGGCGGATCGCGCTGTGGTCCGACTCGGACCGACATCCGCACTGGTGTGTGCGCCGGCCGAAGTCGAAGCCTGGCTGCAAACTACAGGCTTCGATGCCGCACCCACCGTGCA
>JAYUYW010000074.1:0-6828 GCA_043752325.1 Rhodanobacteraceae bacterium
CGACGATACCGAAACGATCCAGTTCACCTTCGGCAACTCGTTCTAGGCATCAGAATCTTCGACAAGCCGGATCGGCTGCGAGCCGGCAGGCGGCGACCATAGGAGGCAGTTGTGGCGTGGAGCAGTTTCAACGAGTGGCCAGTCCGCGCCCTCATGCTCGCACTGCCCCTGCTTGCCTGCGAAAGCGTTGCCCAGGCGCCTGCTGCCGCCACGCGAATCGGGTACGTCGACATGAAGCGCTTGCTCGACAGTGCTCCGCAGATGTCGGACGGTCGACGTCGCCTGGAGGTGGAATTTGCAGCGCGTGACGAGTCTCTGCAGTCTGATGAAAAGCGCCTGATCGAACGCCGCGCTGCCTATGAACGTGACGTCCTGACGTTGTCGACGGCGCAGGCGGAAACTCTGAAACGCGAAATTGATGCTCTGGATCGCGCCATCAAACGCAATCGCGACAACCTGCGCGCGGAACTCAAGACGCGCAGCGATCAGGTGTTGGACGGAAGCTGGCGGGACATCAACAACGTCGTCGTCGAATTCGGCCGCGAACAGAACTACGATCTGATCGTGCAAAGCCCCGTCATCTACGCCAATCCGCGCGTGGACATCACCGATGCAATCCTGGAGCGACTGCGCAAAGACCAGGGCAAGTCGTCGGCGCGACCATGACGACGGACGTGACCCTGTCAGAACTAGCCCGGCGATTCGGACTGGAACTACGCGGCGATGGCAATACGGTCATCGATGGTGTGGCAACTCTCGCCGGCGCGAAAAAGGGACAGCTCAGCTTCCTCGCCAACACGCGCTACGCCGCCCAACTGACCACAACCAGCGCATCGGCCGTGATCCTCGCCGCTGACGATGTCGACGCCTGTCCCGTTGCCTGCCTGGCTGCCAGCGATCCGTATAGTGCATTTGCGAAAGTCGCTGCAATCTTTGCCCCGCGCGATGACTTTGCGCCGGGCATACACCCGAGCGCCGTCGTCGATGCATCAGCGGACATTGCCGACAGCGCCAGCGTCGGGCCGTGTTGCGTGATCGAAGCCGGCGCCCAGATCGGCGAATGTGCGCGAATCGGTCCGCACTGCCAAGTTGGAGCCAGCAGCATCGTCGGCGCGCATTCGCGACTGGTGGCTCGCGTTACCTTGCTGGCTCGCGTGAAACTCGGCCAGCGCGTTCTGATCCATCCGGGAGCGGTGATCGGAGCCGACGGCTTCGGCCTGGCCAAGGACGGCGAGCAATGGATCAAGGTGCCGCAACTGGGTGGTGTTCAAATTGGCGACGACTGCGAGATCGGCGCGAACACCACGATCGACCGCGGTGCGCTGGACGACACCGTGCTGGAAAACGACGTTCGCCTCGACAACCAAATCCAGATTGCCCACAACGTCTACATCGGCGCGCACACCGCGATGGCCGGCTGCGTCGCGGTTGCCGGCAGCACCCGGATCGGTCGCCACTGCCTGATCGGAGGCGGTGCTGGCATACTGGGTCATCTTCAAATCGTGGACCGGGTCACCGTGACAGCTCGTGCGCTGGTCACTCATTCGATTCGCGAACCAGGCGAATTTTCGTCCGGCACACCGCTGCAACCCATTCGTGAATGGCGCCGCAATGCGGTGCGTTTCGGACAACTCGACGAACTCGCGCGCCGGCTTGGCCGGCTCGAAAAGGAAGGCAACAAATGAACCAGTCCACGGCTTCGGTGGAACCGTTGCCCATCGATATATCGGGCATCCTTAAAATGTTGCCGCACCGCTACCCCTTCCTGCTGGTGGATCGGGTGACTGCCTACGAGCCGTGCAAGTCGTTGGTGGCGATCAAAAACGTCACCATCAACGAGCATTTCTTCCAAGGCCATTTCCCCGACCATCCGGTGATGCCCGGTGTGCTGATCGTCGAAGCCATGGCACAGGCTTCAGGCCTGCTGGTGCAACTGTCGATTGTCCACAACCCGGCCCAGAAGGCGCTGTTCTACCTCGTCAAGATCGACAAGGCGCGCTTCCTTCAGATCGTGAAACCGGGAGACCAACTGGAGCTTCATGTCCAACAAAAACGCATGATCCGCAACATGGGCCAGTTTCTGTGCCAAGCCAAGGTCGACGGCCGCGTCGTTGCCGAGGCGGAATTGCTCTGCGCCGAACGAGCGGCCTGATGATCCATCCGACCGCGATCATCGATCCGGCGGCCCGTCTGGGCAACGACGTCAGCGTTGGCGCGTACAGCATCATCGCTGGCAGCGTCGAGATCGGCGACAACACGTGGGTTGGTCCGCATGTCGTCATCGATGGGCCAACAAGGATCGGTCGCGATAATCGTATCTACCAGTTCGCTTCGATCGGTGCGGACCCACAGGACAAGAAGTACCACGGTGAGAGGGCCACACTCGAAATCGGCGATCGGAACCTGATTCGCGAGTTCGTCACCTTCAATCGCGGCACCGAGGACGGCATCGGCGTCACACGTATCGGTAGCGACAACTGGATCATGGCTTACGTGCACATCGCCCACGATTGCGTGGTCGGCGACAACGTAACCTTCGCCAATTCCGCATCCCTGGCAGGCCATGTAAGAGTTGACGACTGGGTGGTGCTCGGCGGCTTCACCCTTGTCCATCAGTTCTGCCAGATCGGCATCCACGCGTTCACCGCGATGGGCGCGATCATCAATCGCGACGTGCCACCATTCATCACCGTGGCCGGCAGCGTCGCGGCGCCCAAAGGCATCAATAGCGAAGGCTTGCGCCGGCGTGGTTACGACGGCGATCGGATCAGGTCGATCAAGCGCGCCTATCGCACCCTGTACCTTTCCGGTCTGCCTCTAGCCGAAGCGCTCGAAAAACTCGAAGTCGCTGCCGAAGAGTCGCCCGATGTCCGCGTGATGCTTGACTTTATCGGCCGCAGCCAGCGCTCACTGGTGCGCTGATGAAAAGCGGTCTGCGCGAAGCTGGCGCAGCGAACGATGGTCAGTCCAGATTGGACATCGTGATCGTAGCGGGTGAAGCGTCCGGCGACCTGCTGGGTGCCGAACTTATCCATGGGTTGCAGCAGCGATATCCAACGGCACGATTTTCAGGCGTGGCTGGTCCCGCAATGCAAGGAACCGGGCTTGAACCATGGTATCCCGCCGATTACCTGGCTGTGATGGGCTTGTCCGAAGTCGTTCGACATCTGCCGAGGCTGCTGAAAGCTCGCCGCGACGTGCTGGCGCGAACATTGAAGCTGCGGCCAGCAGTATTCATCGGCATCGACGCGCCCGATTTCAACCTTGGGCTGGAGCGCAAGCTTAAGCAATCTGGAATCCGGACCGTCCACTACGTCAGCCCGTCTGTCTGGGCCTGGCGCGAAAGCCGTGCCGCAAAAATCGGGCGCAGCGCGGATCAGGTGCTATGCCTGTTCCCGATGGAGCCGGCAATTTATGCACGACACGGCGTGGATGCACGATTCGTTGGCCATCCGCTGGCGAACCGTTTCGCCATGGAGCCCGATCAATCCGCCGCGCGCGAAAAATTCGGCCTCTCCGGGGAGATGCCGGTATTGGCAATCCTGCCCGGCAGTCGTCTCGGCGAAATTTCACGACTCGGTGCAATTTTTATCGAAGCGGTGCGATTGTTGCGAAACGAAATTCCGGAATTACATGCGCTCGCGCCGATGGCGAACGCTGCGTGCCGTGACGCGTTTGAAGCGATGCTCGACAATGCCGGCCGAGGCAGCATTCGCGTCATCGATGGCGATGCGCATGCGGCGATGATCGCCGCCGATGCAGTCCTGCTCGCATCGGGCACGGCGGCGCTCGAAGCGCTTCTCGCCAAGCGGCCGATGGTGGTGGCATATCGGTTGTCCAGCCTCACCTATGGCGTCGTCAAGCTGTTCGGCCTGATGAAGGTCGATCACTACTCCTTGCCGAATTTTCTTTCGCAGAGCCCCATCGTTCCGGAACTGATGCAGGACGATTGCCGACCCGACGCACTGGCCGCAGCGCTACTGCCCGCGCTGCGCAAGCGTCGAATCGATCCGATGCTCCTCGCCGAATATCAGCGCATTCACCATTCACTGCTTGGCGACGCGAAGCATGACGCCGCTGCGGCGGTTGCGGAAATCATCGAGGGCGGGAAGTCGTGATAGTCGAGGAGATGGAGTGGATCGCTGGGGTTGATGAATCAGGCCGGGGGCCCTTGGCTGGCCCGGTCGTGATTGCGGCGGTGATCCTCGATCCATCGCGACCAATTTCCGGCCTCGCCGATTCCAAGGTGTTGACGGCAGCGCGGCGGGAGCGGCTGGCATCGCAGATTTGCGAAACCAGCTTGGCTTGGTCGATTATCGCGGTCGAAGTCGACGAGATCGACCGCGTCAATATTCTGCAGGCCAGCCTGCTCGGCATGAGCCGCGCCTTGCGGGCGCTGGCGTTGGCGCCCTCGATGGCGCTGATCGACGGCAACCGCTTGCCACATGACTTGCCGTGTCCGGGACGCGCCATCATTGGTGGCGATGCCAGCGAACAGGCGATCAGCGCAGCATCCATCCTCGCCAAGACCGAGCGCGACCGACTGCTTGTGGAACTGTGCGGCAAGTACCCCGTGTATGGATTTGCCAAGCACAAGGGGTACCCAACAGCGGCTCATTACGAAGCACTGAATCAGTACGGTCCCTGCCCGCAGCATCGCCGCACCTACGCGCCGGTTCGCGTTGCCATGGCGCGTTTCGCACAGGCGATTCCCGCTCAGTAGTTACGGCAGGTGTCGCGCCCGAGGTTGCGCTCATAGGTCGACACCTTGTCATCGAACTCGTTGCCGTCTCGAGCGCCGTTTCGCATGCGCCGGCAGGCTTCGCGTCGCTCCATTCCCTGCGAAGAAACCATCGCGCGTCGCGACCTGCCGTTGCCGTCGGTCCCATCAACCAGCGACGCGGGACAGCGCGAGTGGCGGTAGAACACCATTCCGGTATTGGTGCGACATTCGAATGATGTCGGTTCGACGACGCGACGCCCACTAGCGCCCATCGCTCGTGGCCGCATCGGTCGCTCGGCCTTCGCCGTCGACGCAACGAACGTAGGAACGGGCGGATCGTTGCTGGCGATGTCGAGCACGCGCTGGGTGCCGCCACCGCGACATGGATGATCCTGAAACGCGATTACGCCATCGCTGCCGGTACAGCGATAGACGGTCGCGGCTTCAGCGGTGTTCATGCAAGTTCCGAACCACGAAAACGCAAGAACGAAGGCAGTGCAGAACAAGGTGGCGATACGCATGACAATTCCCTCGGTGGACTCGAGCAAATCCTCCCATCGGCCAGTCGCAACCGGCAGCGCATCACGCCGCATCACGATGTAGGAAAACAGAGCCAATCCCGCCGAACCGCCGTTGCAAACAGCCGCTTGCATTACACCGCCATCGGCTAAACTTCGCGCCCGCCTGCTCGACGTCACGATGCACGCCGCTAACGACCCCGCCACCGAACCGCTACGCAATCACCCGGCGTTTTTCCGGTTCTGGTATTCGCGCCTCACCGCCAGTTTCGCGTTTCAGATGCTTTCCGTGGCGGTGGCTTGGCAGGTTTACGAACTGACCGACGACCCGCTTCACCTCGGCCTGATCGGCTTGGTCCAGTTCATTCCCTCGTTGCTGCTGGCACTGCCGGCAGGACACCTGGCCGACCAGTTCGAACGTCGCAGCATCGCGCTGGTTTGCCAATGCATCGAAGGTGTTGCAATCGCGGTACTCACCGTCGGCACCTTGCTCGGCTTGGTGACCGAGGTGTGGATACTCGGCATCGTTTTCGTGATCGGCATCGCCAAGGCGTTCGAATGGCCGGCGATGCAATCCATGGTGCCGGCACTGGTCCCGCCTGCTTTGCTTCCCCGCGCCATGGCAGTCAATGCCTCCGCTGGCCAGGCCGCGACGATTGCAGGCCCGGCACTGGGCGGCTTCCTGTATGTCGCCGGGCCCGGTGCCGTCTATGTTCTGGCCGCTGCGCTCTACCTGATCGCCGCTTTCCTGATGTGGCGACTGCGCTACGAGCGTCCGCCTCCAAGGCGCGAACCGGCAACGTTTCGCTCGTTGTTCGCCGGCATCGGTTTCATTCGCAGCCGACCGGTGGTGCTTGGGGCCTTGTCGCTGGACTTGTTCGCCGTGCTGTTCGGCGGCGCGACGGCGCTGCTGCCGATCTTCGCAAAGGACATCCTGCATACCGGGCCGTGGGGGCTTGGCCTGCTGCGTGCGGCACCAGCCGTTGGGGCATTGCTGATGGCGCTTTGGTTGGCGCGACATAGCTTGCAGCGCCGTGTCGGCCACATCATGTTTGCGTCCGTCGCAGGTTTCGGAATCGCAACGCTCGTATTCGCGTTGTCGCGGTCGTTCTACTTGTCGTTGGGCGCGCTGTTCGCGCTCGGTGCATTCGACATGGTCAGCATGGTGATCCGCGAAGCGCTGGTCCAACTGGAAACGCCGGATGCCATGCGCGGCCGCGTCAGCGCAGTGAATTCGATCTTCATCAACACGTCGAATCAGCTTGGCGAGTTCGAATCCGGCGTCACCGCCGCGTGGTGGGGCGTGGTGCCGGCTACCATCGTCGGCGGCGTCGGCACCCTTGTGGTCACTGTGCTCTGGATGGTGTGGTTTCCCTCGTTGCGCAGACGCGCACGCCTGCAGACCGATCACTGAGTCGTCGCTGCAGGCGTCGTTTTCAAATCGTGCCAATCGATGCGTCGGGTCAGGTACATCACGGCGCCCAGCACCGCGGCCAGACCAATACTGCCAGTCAGCAATGCGTAGTCCTCACTGACAACCAGCGCGTAGAGCAAACCGTAGACCAGCGCCAGGGCGGCACCAAGCGA
>JAYUYW010000075.1:0-16113 GCA_043752325.1 Rhodanobacteraceae bacterium
ATCGCGAAATCATCATCGCGGCTTTGCCGCTCTACCATATCTTCGCGTTGACAGCGAACTGCCTGACCTTTATGCGAATCGGTGGCGCCAACGTCCTCATTCCCAATCCACGCGACATGAAAGGGTTGGTTGCGGAACTCCGCAAATATCCGTTCACCGGATTGCCAGGAGTCAACACCTTGTTCAATAGTCTGCTCAATACGCCGGGATTCGCCGATCTGGATTTCTCCCATCTCAAGTTGAGCCTGGGTGGTGGCATGGCAGTACAGCGAGCGGTCGCGGATCGATGGAAGGAAGTGACTGGCTGCGTTCTCGCCGAAGCCTACGGGCTGACCGAAACTTCGCCTGCCGCGTGCATGAATCCACTCGACAACAAGGAATTCAACGGCTCTATCGGCTTACCAATTTCTTCCACCGAAGGCTCCATCCAGGACGACGATGGAGTTCACTTGGCGATTGGTGAAATTGGTGAGCTTTGCATCCGCGGACCACAGGTGATGAAAGGCTATTGGCACCGTCCGGACGAAACGGAAAAGGTGATGACCGTCGATGGCTGGCTGCGCACCGGGGATATCGCCCGGATGGATGAGAAAGGTTATTTCTACATCGTGGACCGCAAGAAGGACATGATCCTGGTGTCCGGTTTCAACGTGTACCCGAACGAGATCGAAGACGTGGTCACTCGTTTTTGCACCGGTGTGCTGGAAGTCGCCGCCGTCGGCGTACCCGACGAAAAATCCGGTGAAGCGGTCAAACTGGTGATTGTGCGCAAGGACCCTGCCCTCACCGAGGAAGACATTCGCGCATGTTGCAAGCACGAGTTAACCGGGTACAAGCAACCGAAAATCATCGAATTCCGTGATGTCTTACCAAAAACCAATGTCGGCAAGATTCTGCGGCGAGAGCTGCGTGACGCCCACGTTGCGGTGACGTCGAGCCACGGCAACGCCGCCGCCAAACGCTGACCTTTCTCGCCTATCTAACACCTGATAAACAATTCTCAAAATGGCGTCCAATGACTAGTCGACGGCTGGTTAAGTAGCAGTTTGACGTCGCATGGACGGTGCAACTGGCGAGCAAATATAAGGGCTAGCGAGGTGGGAACCGACGCCTTGCATGCTTTCAAGCGTGATCGAGCCGCCCACTAGCCAAAGCGTTTCCGTATGCTCGTGAATCTGGCGCCTTTGTCTTTGCCATATGCGCTTGCCAGTCTTCAGCAGAAACTATGATAGTGCCGGATGTCACGAGTGAAGCATTGAGCTTTAACAAGTCTGGAATCTCGACCGTGAAATCTCCCGCTTGCGCGTGATCTAGATGATGTCGAATGGCCGCCTGCTGATCATTTTCGCCACGGTCTGTCTCTGTCGGAAATAATTCGATTGTTACTTCGCCGCACAAGTTTCTCATTCTAAGGGCATCCACGATTGTTTCAGCGAATACCGACGCCTTATCATCACCAAGGAGCTCGGTAATCATATGGCTCACGTACTTGCATTCAACCTCGAACTCAAGATCGGCTACCTTAGCTGGCGTTTTTGCGATGTCCGATGCAAGCACGCTGCCACCATAACGACCGGAACGCGCCTGGCCGGCCTGCTCGAACGCATCGAGAATTGGTGGCTACAGAATGCTAACGGCGGTATCGCGAACGGAGAAGCTCAGGTTGACGTTTTCCGTGTTGGCACTGTCGAGCTTGCTCACAGAGACCAGGACGCTCCCGCGATCGGTGAACGTGATCTCGTTCGACGCCAGGTTCTTCACGACTTGGCGAAGTTGGCATTGATCGCCCGTGACGGACGCTGGCACGTCCTAGGCAATCTGTATCTTGAACTCCAAGCCCTTCTATTCGCGACCGGCATCAGAACCAGTTCAACATTGTGCGACAGCTCCGCAAGCGAAAAATCGGAATCAACCTTCTGCAGTATCAGGGCTTCGATGGTGGAAATTTCCAGGACATCTTCGACCAGTGCCATAGCGAATGCGACGATGGCTGGAGGATATTGGAATTTTTCCGCTGCTCGCCGCTCAGCCGGGTTGAAGCAACTAACTGGCGAAGTTGTCACAGTGCCAACAGCTATCGGTGACCCAACTGCAAGGATGCGGCTACTGCGCGAATCGTCACAAAATCAAGCTTCCGGCCGCATGTAGGGGAACAGCAGCACGTCGCGAATGGACGCCGAATCGGTCAGGAACATCACCAGCCGATCAATACCCACGCCAAGCCCACCGGTCGGTGGCAACCCATACTCCAGCGCACGTATGTAGTCGGCGTCGAAGTGCATTGCCTCGTTGTCGCCAGCGTCAAGCGCATCGACCTGCGCCTTGAAGCGTGCCGCCTGGTCTTCGGGGTCGTTGAGCTCGGAAAAACCGTTGGCTATTTCCTTGCCACCAACAAAAAGTTCGAATCGGTCGGTCAGACCCGGATCGTGGTCGCAGGCACGCGCGAGGGGCGAGACTTCGGTGGGATGTCGCGTGATGAACGTTGGCTGGATCAAACCGGTTTCGACGGTCTTCTCGAATATTTCCAGCAGCAACCTACCCCATCCATGACCTGGCTTCACCGCCACGTTCAAACGTTCGCAATGGCGCAGCATCGCGCCGCGATCACGCAATTCATCGCGAGTAATTTCCGGATTGTGTTCGAGTACCGCATCTTCCATCGACCAGCGTCGAAAAGCGGGAGCGAGATCGATGGCGCGGCGCTCCCAGGTTAGATTGGTGGTTCCCAAGATTGCTTGAGCCGTGTCGCGAATCATCGACTCGGTAAGATCCATCACCTCTTCGTAGCCAACGTAGGCCTGGTACAACTCCAGCATCGTGAACTCGGGGTTGTGCCGAGTGGAAATGCCTTCATTGCGGAAGTTGCGATTGATCTCGTAGACCCGGTCCATGCCGCCGACTACGAGCCGCTTGAGATAAAGCTCGGGTGCGACGCGCAGGTACAGTAGGAGGTCGAGCGCGTTGTGATGCGTGGTGAACGGTCGCGCCGTAGCGCCACCGGGAATGATGTGCATCATCGGCGTTTCAACTTCGATGAAGCGACGCGGAGATGCTTCCAGCCACTTGCGCAGGAAGCCAATGATTCGCGAACGCAGCAGGAAGGTGTTGCGAGCTTCCTCGTTGACGATCAAGTCGACATAGCGCTGGCGATAGCGCGTTTCGACATCGGACAGGCCATGGAACTTGTCGGGCAAGCAACGCAGCGACTTGGTGAGCAGCCGCAATGTCTCGGCCTTGACCGACAACTCGCCGGTCTTGGTTCGCATCAGCAAGCCATGCGCTCCAACGATGTCACCGACGTCCCAACCCTTGAACGCGTCGTAGGCTTGTTCGCCGAGCGTTGCCTGATGGATGAACAGCTGCAGCCGGCCGCTGCCGTCCTGTATCTGCACGAAGCTGACCTTGCCCTGCACACGTTTGAGCACCATGCGCCCGGCGACGGCAACCCGGCGTTCCAGCGTCTGGATCGCTTCGGCGTTCCAGTGATCCTTGCAGGCGAACTCGTCTTGCAGGTCGCCGGCAAAAGCATCGATGCGGTGGTCGTTCGGGAACGCGACACCGTCTGCGCGCACGGCTGCGAGCTTTTCGCGCCGCTCGGCAATCAGCTTGTTTTCATCAACAGGTGGAACGGAGGCGTCTTCGCCTTCGCTGCCTGTCGCGCCGGGTTTCGGTCGTATGTCTGTCATCGTGCGCTTTGCTGTAGTTTTGCAAGCCGCTGCCGTCATGCCGGTGGTATCCCAAGGGCGACGAGGCATTGAGGCGGTTGAGTAGTATAGTCGGCGTGCCCGAACGCGTCCGCGCTGCTGCGACGCGTGCAAAACCTCAGTCGACGAGGGCAACACCCCGGTAAGTGCAATGGTTCGCCGCGTTGCGGGCACACCTGTCACGTTTTCCATTCAAAGGGGGTTACATGAAAATTCTCAAATTGAAAACTACACTGATCGCGCTGCTGATGGCGCTGCTCGCGTTGACCATTTCATCCACGTCTGCGGCTGACAAAAAAGATGCCGGCATGGAAAAAATGGGCAACATCTCGACCATGTGGCTGATCTGGCCAAAGGCCGGCGACGAGATGAAGTTCGAAAACGCCGTCAAACAGCATGCGGCTTGGCGGAAATCAGCTGGGGAAGGTATGGATTGGCACATGTACCAGCCAATCGTTGGCAACGACCTGGGCTACTACGTCATCCGCAGCGGCGATCATCACTGGAAGGATTTTGACGCCAACGCCGCTTGGCACAAGAGCGCCAAGGCTGATGAAGCCTTTGGTCGCGATGTTGGGCCATTCGTGGACCGCGCCGAGCATTACTTCGAGGAAAACGACATGGAGAACAGCCACTGGATCGAAAGCGACGACTATCGCTACTTCGGCGTAACCAAATACACCCCGAAATCGGGAACCGGCGCCGACCGGGAAGATGCCATCAAGAGAATCCACAAGGCTGTTACGGACGCCAAGTGGCCATTCGGATACTCAATCAACTACATGATTGGCGGCGACGACGCGATGAGTGTGGTTGTCGGTTACAAGAGCTATGCCGACATGGCTGATCCGGACCCATCGTTGGCAAAAATTCTCGCGACCTCGCTGGGGTCGGAAGACTCGGCAAAAGCCACGCTGAAGCAGTTCAGCAGCTCGATTGAAGGTTCCACCTACTCCGTTTACGAGTATCGCCCGGACCTGTCGACACAGAAGTAATCGTCCCCCTGTACGCACAACGCCTCCCTCGAGAGCGGGAGGCGTTTTACATTGTTCGCGGCCACGCCCGTCAAGCGTCTACGCGTTTCGCGCCGGCTTCCAGCCCTGATTTGAGACTGGCTTCAATGAACCCATCAAGATCACCATCGAGCACCTTCTGCGTATCCGTGCGCTCGATGCCGGTACGCAGGTCCTTGATGCGGCTTTGGTCGAGCACGTAATTGCGAATCTGGCTGCCCCAACCGATATCGGACTTGGTTGCTTCCAGCGCGTCCTTCTCGACATTGCGCTTCTGGACTTCCAGCTCATACAACTTGGCGCGCAGCATCTTCATCGCAGTATCGCGATTGGCATGCTGGGAACGACCAGTCTGGCAGGCGACCACGGTGTTGGTCGGAATGTGGGTGATGCGCACCGCCGATTCGGTCTTGTTGACGTGCTGGCCACCAGCGCCGGACGAACGATAGACGTCGGTGCGCAAGTCGGCAGGATTGATGTCGATCTCAATATTGTCATCTACTTCTGGTGACACGAAAACCGACGTGAAGCTGGTGTGGCGACGATTGTCGGAATCGAATGGTGACTTACGTACCAAACGATGCACGCCGATTTCGGTCTTCAGCCAGCCGTACGCGTACTCGCCTTCGACGCGAAAAGTCGCCGACTTGATACCCGCCACTTCACCCGATGATGCTTCCTGGATTTCGGCTTTCCAACCCTTGCTTTCGCACCAGCGCAGATACATGCGCAGCAGCATTTCGGCCCAATCCTGCGCTTCGGTGCCGCCCGCGCCAGCCTGTACGTCGACGAAGGCGTTTGCGCTGTCCATTTCACCTGAGAACATGCGCTCGAATTCGAGTTTCTCGACGTGTTTTTCCAGGCGATCCACGTCGTCGACAACGGCTAGAGCTGTGTCTTCGTCTTGTTCAGTTGCTGCCAACTCAACCAGTTCACTGGCCTCGTCGAAACTTTCACCCAGCGTTCGGATGCCGTCGACAACGCGCTCCAATGACGCGCGTTCGCGGCCCAGGTCCTGCGCGCGTTTCGGATCGTCCCAGATCGTTGGGCTCTCCAGTTCGCGGGTTACTTCCTCGAGGCGCTCGGCCTTGGCATCGTAGTCAAAGATACCCCCGTAACGACGCCACCCGTTCGGACAAGTCGGCAATACGGAAGAGGATCGGATTGGTCTCGATCATGGCTTTGGGTCGGTCAAAAATGGTCGCGAAGGATAGCATTCCGATTGCTCGCTTCGGCTTTCCGAACTCATAAGCGTGCTCAACAGGCACCATCACGCGCAGTTATCGCCACACTACGTACAGATACAGCCAAGCACCGCGCTTGCGTAGGGCTGGCTTGGTGATGTCCCAAGTCCACACTTGGTTGGGCCCCGTCGCCTGCAGGCGCGGCACAGCGTGCGTTTGTGTCGGACGAATAGGGCGCCTGTCGTGCGACTCACCCGCTTCCTTGAGAAGGCCCTGCATGGTGCGGATCGAACCGAGGAAAATGCCTTCACCCAACAGCGTCTGATACGTATGCGCCGACGTCTGATCACAGAACCGCTCGCTGTGCAGAACCGTCAGAATTGCCACGCGCTGCGCCTGGCTCAAACGTCGATGCGAGGCATTGCGTGCAGCATGCCGCAGCGCCGGGGGCTGCGCGTGTCGATACCCGGTGGCTCGCGCCACCGCTAGTACCTTGCATGCCCTCGCACGCGGCATACCGCTATCCTTGATCAGCGCGTACATGACGACTCTTCCTCGCGCATCGCAGCGATCAAGGCCTGTGCTTTTTTTTTGGAGCTCGACCAGGCCGTTGACGATGCCCAGTTCCCATTCCAACTTCTTGAGCTTGCTGTTCAATGCCAGAATCTCCCGATCCTTGGCATCGAACGGGTCGTAGCTGCGCAGGGTGCTCTTGTAGGGATTATTCCGCAGCAGGTTGACGGTAGAGCCCAGCCGATCGCGGGCCACGTAGGTGACGTCGTCAACACCGTTGACGCGATTGACAATGACCGGACCCAGCTCGTGCCGATGACGGGCGGCGGTGCCGGAGCTGATGACCTTCTCATAGCCCTTCGGACCAAACCGGGTGGTTTCTCCAGTGCCGGTGGCTTCCTCGTAGCGCTGGCCATTCGCGTCATAGCGAAACTGGGTGCTGCCGGCATACTGCGCGCCGAGCCGGCTGACGATGCGTGGCAGGTTCATGAAGTCGTAGACCGCACCGATCTCGTTGCCCGCCACCACATTGCCATTGGCATCGCAGCCGTAGGTGCGCGAGCCTGATGCCTTTTGTACGTTGCCCACGGCGTGCGGGCCGCAGCCATTGATGCCATACAGATACGCACCCTGGCTGTCGATTCCGTAGTCGCTCTTGTTGAGCAGGTTGCCACCGGGGCTGTAGCTGGTGCGTACCGGCAGTGCGCCCGCAACGCCCACGCGACTGGATTGGGTCAGCCGTTGCAGGCCGTCGTAGCTGTAGTTCTCGCTGACCACCGTCGGCAGCAATATTGCTTGCGTGCGTTGTTGTTGCTTGAGGTTGCCGAAGCTGTCGTAGGTGTACTGGAATAGGTCGAGCAAGTCACCTGTGCTGGTGTACCAGCGCTTGAACAGCATCTGGCCGGTGCTGGCATAGCTGACATCGTTGGTATATGCGCCATTGCCGTAGTTCTCGTTGACGATGTTGCCGAAGGCGTCCTGGGTGTTGGCAGTCCAGTAGCCTTGTGCCGTGGTGGCATCGGCCAACTGATTGAAGATACCGCTGGCCGGGTGGTAGTTGCGCTGCACGGCCAGGCCATCGGGATAGGTCGTGATCTTCTCGCGGCCCTGGGCATCGTAGGTTTGACTGGTCACCCACGTGGCCGGCTCGCCGGCAACGGTGGTGCTGGTGGTTTCCGGGCGACGGGTGGTCACGATGCCGCAGGAACCACTCGCCGCAATCGCCGCTTGCCCGAATCAGCGACAACGTTACGAAGCCAGCCGCGGCTATCGTCGAGCAGCGAATAAATCACCGGCATCGCCAGCAAGGTAACGATGGTCGAGAACAGCAGGCCACCGACGATGGCGCGGGCCATCGGGTAGTACGGCGGGCCGTCGCCGCCGACCTGGATTGTGCCGATACAAAGCGGGACCATGCCGAGGATCGCTGTGCCCATCGTCATCAACACCGGTCGCAGGCGATCGCGCGAGCCTTGGATCAGCGCTTGCGTGCGCAGGATGCCTTCGTGACGCAAGTCGTTGATGTGCACCAGCATGACAATGCCGTTGTTCACGACCACGCCCATCAGGATCAGTATCCCGATCATCGCCATGAACGAAAACGTGGTGCTGGTGAGCCAGAACATCCAGTACACGCCGAAGATCGAGAAAACAAAGGTGGTCATGATTGCGGCCGGATAGATCAGCGATTCAAACATCGCGCACATGACCACGTACACCAGCACCAGTGCGATCAGCAGGTTAAATGCCATGCGTTGACCGGTGTCGTCGGATTGTTGAAAGCTTGACCCAAACGTCCACGCATAACCTGCCGGCAACGCCACGCTTTCCATGGCGGATTCGATCAGCTTGCGTGCGTCGTCAGGTGTTGTGTCCTTGGCGAGGTTGGTCTTGATCTGCAGCGAGGTCAGGCGGTTTTCGCGACGAATCTGCGCGGCCGACGATTGGGTGCCGACATTGACCATGGCCAGCAACGGGACCTGGCTGCCGTCGGGCGCGCTCAATTTGAAGTCGGCCAAGCCCTGGATGCTTTGAGTGTCGGCGTTCTGGAATCGAAGCCAAGTGGGAATCTGGGTGTCGCCGCGTCGGAAGTCCTTCAGTTGCGCGCCGCGCAGAGCGATGGAGACATAGCGCGCGACATCATCTGCACTGAATCCATAGTGTCGTGCGCGGTCACGATCGACGCGCACTGCGATTTCCTGGTCCGCTGCGTTGTCGGCCAGTCGTACATCGACGAGCCCCGGCACACGGGTCAGCACCGGCATCACGGCCGTGGAAAGTTCGCGCAGAAGATCACCGGAATCGCCAACGAGCGACATGGTGATGCCATCACCGCCGTCTCCCCCGCCGCCACCGTTCTGGCGGTCGAAGGTGATGGTGCCTATCGCGACCTTCGGAATGCCCTTGCGGATGTCTTCGAGGATTTCGCTGGCCGGACGCTTGGCGGTCGAATCCTCAGTGAGCAAAACGCTGGTCTGCGCGTCGCCGGTTTCGTTGTAATAGGTGTAAACACTGCGTATCTCAAGCGCTTCCTTGTTAGCCAGCAAGTACTCTTCGACCTTGCCAATCGAGCGCGATAATTGCGGCAAAAGGTAATTGCCGTCGAGCTGGTAGTCGATGAAAACCTGCCGCGTTTCGCCGGACGGAAACATGTCGGTCTTGGTCTGCGTCATCGGGATGATGCTGAGTGCCAGCAGCGCGCCAAGACCCAGCATGGTCAGTCCACGATGGGCCAGCGACCAACTGACGAATCGCGCGTAGCGATCCTGCATTCGCGTGATGGCGGTGTCCTTGCCGACACCTCGCGGCGTCGGCAGCTTCGCGGAAATCATCGGAATAAGGCTGATCGCGATCAGCCACGACGCGACGTGCGCAATTGCCATCGCGACCGCGACCTGGGTCAGGTAAATCGCAATGGGCGTGCGTTCGCCGAAGACGTTGGGCAAGAACACGATAATGCTGGTCAGTGTGCCAGCAGTAATCGCCATTCCTACGACGCGTGTCCCTTCGATGGCGCAATACCAGGGTCGATCCGGGTATTTCTCTCGATACTGGTAGATGCTTTCGACTGCGACAACGGCGTTGTCGACCAGCATGCCGACGGCCAGCAGCAAGCCCATCATCGACAGGACGTTGAGCGACATGCCAAGGAAATACATGCAGCCCAGTGTCATCACGAAACAGACCGGAATCGCCAGCGACACCATTGCAGTGGAGCGCCAATCGCGAAGGAAGAAGAACAGCACCAGAACGGAGAGGAAGGTGCCTTCGAGGCCGGCCTTGCCTAGCGCGCCCAATGAGTCGGTGACTCCCTTTGCCTGGTTCTGCAGGAAGTACAGCGACAAGCCCTTCATTTCGGGCTCCTGTCCGATGCGCTCGACTTCTTCCAGCACCAGTCGACCCACTTCAACGAGGTTGGCGCTGCGTTCGCGGCTGATGTCCACGGCGATAGCGGGTCGGCCATCCAGACGTCGCTCGTAGTTGAGCTTTTCCGGACGCAGCGTGACGTCGGCGATATCGCCGAGTTTCAAGCCATCGGCATTGATCGGAAGCTCGCGGATTTCTTCAAGCGAACGCCATTCGCCAATCGGCTGCACGCGATAACGCAGGCCGCTGTCGTGGATCAATCCAGCCGAGGTCGAGAAGTTCGAGGCGGAAAGTTTCTGCGCCAGTTCGTTGAGGTTGATGTTGTGCGCGGTCAGCCGGTCCGACGACAGGTCGATCTGCACTTCCGGCGGTGCCACGCCGTTCAACTGCACGCGGGCGACCCCGGGCACGCGTTCCAGTGGACGCTTCAGCTTGCGATCGAGCATCTCGTAGGCGCCGGAGAGATCTCGATCACCGGAAATGCGAAGTTGCAGAACCGGCTGATCCGATGTTGCGAATTTCAGTACGAACGTTCGGCGGAGGTCATCCGGCAGTTCGTCGCGGATAGCGTCGAGTTTGTCGCGCGCTTCGACCGCCTTGGTCGCGACACTCTGGCCCCACTTGAACTCCATGAATATCTCGGCGCTGTCGGCGCGTGAGTTGGAGTTCATCGATTGGATGCCAGGAATCGTCGCCAGCGCTTCCTCGACCGGTCTTGTAATCGTGCGCTCGATTTCCGCCGGCGTAGAACCCGCATATGGAATCTGCACGAACAGGAATGGCGCTTCGATGTCGGGCATGTATTCCAGTGGCAAACGGGTCGCCGCCAACAAGCCGACCGCGGTCAGAGAGACGAAGAACATCACCGCCGTGACAGGTCGCTTGAGGCTGAGCTCGGCGAGCGTCATGCGCTGGCGCCTTCGCCCGCGAGCGACTGGTCTTCGATTGACCGATGCCGACGCAGGCCGCGCTCGACGTAGTAGTCGCCACCGCGTCGATCCAGCAATTCGTAGACGATCGGGATCACCACAAGGGTGAGCAAGGTCGACACGGCAAGTCCGCCCATCACGGTGATCGCCATCGGCGAACGCACTTCGGAACCTTCACCGAGCCCAAGCGCGAGCGGCAAGAAGCCAAGCAAGGTTGCCAGCGTCGTCATCACGATGGGTCTCAGGCGCGACTCGGCAGCGAGCACGATGGCCTCGCGTTTGGGATGGCCTTCCTCGCGCAACTGGTTGACGCGGTCGATCAACACGATCGCATTCTTCACCACGATGCCGACCAGCATGATCAGACCGATGAAAACGACCACCGAAATTGGATTGCCACTGAGCCACAACGCGGCAACCGCGCCAACCAGGGCCAGCGGAATCGAGAACATGATCACGAACGGATGCAGCAACGACTCGAACTGCGATGCCATGACCAGATAGACGAGGAACAGCGCCAGGCCGAACGCGAACATCATCGACTTGGTCGAGTTGTCCATCTCTTCGCCCTGCCCGCCGATGTGCACGCTGACGCCGGCACCGAGTGGATTGTTCGCAAGAATCGAACGCACGTCGGCAACGGCGCTGCCGAGGTCGCCGTAATGAAGATTGGACGACACGATTGCGACCCTTTCCTGGCTGATCCGGTGAATTTCGCTAGGGCCTTGAGTTGCTGTGATGTCGGCGACCGCGGATAGACGGACCGGCTTGTTGTTGGATGCCGCAGCGCTCGTTTCCGGTTTTCCCGTCGCGGCGGCGCCGACCGATATCGACGGTTGCGCTTGGTTGACAATCAAGTTGCGAATGTCGTCAACGCTGGCACGATCACCTTCGCGCACCCGTGCGAGCACGTCGATCTTGCGGTCGCGAAAGTTGTAGCGGGTTGCGACTGCACCACGAACCTTGCCGACTACGGCGTCGGATATCTGTCGCGTCGTCATGCCGAGCGCGGCTGCGCGTTCCTGATCGAAACGAATCTGCACTTCAGGGAATCCATCCTCGACCGTAGATTTCACGTCGGCGAATCGATCATTCGCCTGCATCAGGCTGGTCAGCTTCTTGCCGGCAGCGGTCAACACGTCAAGATCGTAACCACGAATTTCGATTTCCAGCGGCGTTGCAAAAGAAAACAAAGCCGGGCGCGCAAATTTCACCTGCGCATTCGGCGTCGCTGCAAGTGACTTGCGCAGCGCGTTCATCGCCGCGCGTTCGCCGTCGTCGCCGACACCCGCCTTGAGCGTGACCAACAGACGCGCGATGTTCTCGCCCGATTCGGTCGGATTTGCGTCCAATCGGGTGCCGCTGCCAGCAACGCCATAGATGGAGCGGATATTGGGATTGTCCACGTGCTGTCGCTGTAACTGCGCGACCAGCGCATCGGTATCGCGCAGCGGCGTGCCCGGCGGAAGTTTGATCGTGGTTTCAAATCGACCTTGGGCAAGGCTCGGGATGAGGTCAGCGCCCAGGGTCGGCAACACCAAAACGCTGACCGCAAACAAGGCAGCGGCGATCACCAGCACGATGAATGGCCGATCCATCGCCTTCGGCAGGGCGCGGTGATAGGCCCCTGCTGCACGGTCATATCCACCGCTGACGATGCGGCCAAAGAAACCGAGCACGGTGCCGAGCAGCCGCCCAACCCAATGGAATACAAAACTGATCGCGCCACCAACGGCGCGGGGCAGAATCTGGAACACCCCTTCACCTAGCCCGCGCCAGACGCGCGCAGAGCCGCGCAGGAAGCGGTTATCTGGAAGCGGCTTTGCCGGCACTGGCACTTCATCGCGGAACGCCATCGGTGCGCGGCCTTCCAGCGAGGCGAGCATCGGGATCAAGGTCATCGCGACCACCAGCGAAATGATCATCGCGAACGTGATCGTCAATGCCTGGTCGCGGAACAACTGCCCGGCAACGCCTTCGACGAACACCAACGGGAAGAATACGGCTACCGTGGTCAACGTTGATGCGGTCACCGCCATGCCGACTTCGCGGGTGCCCTTGATCGCCGCTTCAATCACGCCCATACCTTGCTCGCGCAATCGCGCGATGTTTTCCAGCACAACAATCGAGTCGTCAACGACCATACCGGTAGCCAGCGCCAGTCCGCCCAGCGACATCACGTTGAGGCTCAATCCGGCTTGGCCCATGAAGAAGAATGTCGCGATCAGGGAGACTGGCAACGACAGCGCGATGATGAAAGTGCTGCGCGCGTGGTTGAGGAAGAAATAGATCATCAGCACCGCGAGAAGTCCGCCCAGCAGCGCATCGTTGCGGACTTCGTCAAGCGAGTGCTGGATGAATTCGGACTGGTCGTCGATGGTTGTCAGCTTCGCGCCGGGCGGCAGCGACTTGGTGATTTTTTCCAGCGCCACCTTCAGCGCGTTGGCGACCGCCACCGTGTTGCCGTCGCCTTCCTTGTAGATCGCCAACTCGATTGCTTCGCGGCCGTCAATACGGACGATTCCCTCCCGCTCCTTGTAACCCTGGCGCACTTCGGCGATGTCGGACAGCCTTATCGGCACGCCGTTGTCGACCTTGACCAGCATGTCGCGCATCTGGTCGAGCGTGGTGAACTGGTTGATGGTGCGGACCAGATAGCGCTGGCTACCTTCCTCGATGCGACCCGCTGAGACGTTGACGTTTTCCTTGCCCAAGCGATCGGAAACCGCTGCGACAGTCAGCCCGATTTGAGCGAGCTTTTGCTGGTCCAGCGCCACTTCGATTTCGTCTTCCAGCCCACCGCCAACCTTGACGGCGGCAACGCCAGCGACGGGCTCCAGTCGCTTCTTCAACTCATCATCGGCGTACCGACGCAGTTGCTTCAGTTCCGCTTCGTTAAAACTGTCGCCCGTGCCCGGGCCCGTCAAGCCGAGTCGCATGATCGGATCGGTCGATGGGTTGAAGCGCAGCAGGATCGGTTTCTTCGCTTCCAGCGGCAGCACCAGCACATCGAGCTTGTCGCGAACGTCGACGCTCGCCAGTTCCATGTTTGTGCCCCAAGCAAATTCCATCATCACGTCGGCCTGGCCGGTGCGCGATACGGAATGGATCTTGCGCACGTTCTTGACGACGCCAAGCGCTTCTTCCACTGGCTGCGAGATGAGGTTCTCGACCTCAGCTGGCGCGGCACCTTCCAGTTCGGTACGAACGGTCAGCGTTGGATACGAAAGATCTGGCAGCAGGTTCACCTTCAGACCCGACAGCGCGATGAAGCCGAACAGGATCAGGGTCAGCGTCGTCATGCCGACAGTGACGCGTCGTCGTGTGCAGAACTCGACGAGATTCATTGCACGCCCTCCAGCACATGGATGGCGGTACCGTCGCGGACGGCGCTTCGGCCGACGGTGACGACGCGGTCGCCCTCGTTCAAGCCGTCGATAATTTCAACGTAGTCGCCGTTACGGAAACCGACCTTCACCGAGCGACGTTGCGCGACCCATTCGGGGATTTTCTTGATCGGTTTTTCGTCACTTTCGCCTTTTGTTTCTTCGTCGGCCTTCGGGGTTTTTATCGTCCCCCCGGCGTCGATTTCCGCCAATGGTGGCGCAACGCTGGAGCCGGGCACCACGACAAAAACCGCCGCCTCGCCGTCTTCTTCAATCAACGCCGGCTGAGGCACGGTCAGCGCGTCGGCACGTTCGCCGTAAGTGATTTCCAACCGCGCGAACATGCCGGATTTCAGGCGATTGCTGTCGTCACGGAATTCGCAGGTCACCCGGAAAGTGCCAGTGCCAGCTTCGACGACCGGCGAAATCCGCTGGATCACGCCCTTGAATGCGGCGCCCGGCAAGGCATCGACCTGCAGCGTGACCGGCTGTTCCGCCGACAAGGTGTGCAACTCGCGTTCGGGCACGTTGAGCACCGCCAGTAACGGGTCGAAATTGTCGATTCGGAACAGGATTTCGTTGAGCTGGACGAAGTTGCCTTCCTTGATCATGCGACGCGAGATAACGCCGCTGATCGGCGCGACCACCGTGGAATAGGACAGCTCAAGCTTGGCAAGATCGTTGACGGCGCGTTGAGTTTCCAGGTCGAAACGGATCTTGTCGTTTTGTTCGACTGACAGCAGCTTGCGACTGAACATTTCACTGGATCGACGATAATCCGATTCCAGCTTGCCCAAGGTCGCAGCTGACTTGGCCAAATTCAGGCGCGCGTTCTCGCTGTCCAGTCGGGCCAACGACTGCCCCGCTTTCACCTTGTCGCCCTCCTCCACGAACAGCTTGAGCAGGACGCCGCTCGTCTTGGCGACCACGTCGGCCTCGGCCTCGGGCTCAAGTGTTGCCGTTCCGCTGTAATTGGCCGTCATCGGCCTGCGCTCTGCCTTCACCGCCTCGACCGGGATAGCGTCATTCCCTGTCGGTTTTTCATCATTCTTCTTGTTTTCGCAGCCAGACAAAATCAACAGCAAAGCAACCACAGCGACGACGCGGACGCCGGTTCGACCAGGAGATATGGATGGAGAGCGCATAGCTGGGAAGACCTCTAATGACATGGTGTTATACTAAACTACATCACCAAACAAAGGCAAGCCTGGCTACGATGACGAGCTTGAGCATTGCGGTGGCTTCCGCGCTGTACATCATTCACGTTTTGCTCGCTGACCGCGTCACCCACACGTCACGAGTGCGCGCTCGACGGCTCGCTGGAGACAGCCGGGAAGCGGCGCGACAACCTGCACCGATGATGCAAGCCGCACCGTTGCAGGGCCGAGCACCGGTAGATGCAGCAATGTCGCGAAGGGTTGCCCGGCGACGTCGGATTGTCAGTGCATCGACTCGACAGGCATAATTCGAATACCACCAACCGCCGCTGCCGGACCCGGAAACCGACGATGACCCGCGTTTTTTTGCTTTTGAATTCACTCGTTGTGACGATGCTGTTTGCCATAGCGCCTGCGTTCGCTCAAAGCCCTTCTGCCAGCGATGTCGCTGCGGGCAAAATCAAGGGCTACACCTGCACCGGCTGCCACGGCATCATCGGCTGGCGCAACGCCTACCCCAGCTACCACGTTCCGAAAATCGGCGGCCAGAACTACGACTACATCGTCGCCGCGTTAACCGAGTACAAGAACGGCCAGCGTAAACACCCGACCATGCAGGCACAGGGCGAAAGCCTTTCCGACCAGGACATCCGCGACATCGCGGCCTGGGTTTCCAGCGTTGAGGTAAAGTGATGTCGTACCGCACCGTTGTTTTTGGGTCGGCTTTCGCCGCGCTGGTCTCTGCAGCGGTTCCTGCATTGGCGAACGGCGATGTTGAAGCCGGCAAGGCAAAGTCGGTTACCTGCCAGGCGTGTCATGGTGCCGACGGCGCCGCCAAGGTCGATCCGCAATATCCGCGCC
>JAYUYW010000076.1:0-2616 GCA_043752325.1 Rhodanobacteraceae bacterium
GCCCTTCGCGTTGCAGTGATAATGGTGCTGGTCACGCTGATCGGCGGCTGCGAACGCACCCCTGTCGACCATGTCGCGTTGCGCGCACTGGTTGGCAACGAGCCGGTCGTGCTGTTGTCAGCGAGTTGGTGCGGCTACTGCAGAAAGCTGCGCAGCGATCTTGTTGAGTGGCGCGTTCCGTTCCGCGAGCTCGATGTCGAAACCAATTTTGCCGGCGAGAGCGCTTATCGCTTGTTGAACGCGCGCTCGATTCCGCTGCTGCTGGTCAACAAGGAAGTGCAACGCGGCTATTCGCGGAACGAAACGCAGCGGCGGCTGAGGAACGCCGGGCTGCTGCCGAAAACTTGATTCCACTACGAGGTTGATTCCATGAAAGCTCCCGTCCGTGTCGTTGTCACCGGTGCCGCTGGCCAGATTGGCTACGCGCTGCTATTCCGAATCGCCGCTGGCGACATGCTCGGCAAGGATCAGCCGGTGATCCTGCATCTGCTCGAGATCACGCCTGCGCTGCCGACGCTGCAAGGCGTGGTGATGGAGTTGAACGACTGCGCTTTCCCGACCCTGGCCGGTGTAGTCGCCACCGATGATCTCGCTATCGCTTTCAAGGACGTGAGCTACGCGTTGCTGGTCGGCGCACGTCCGCGCGGACCGGGCATGGAGCGCAAGGATCTGCTCGAAGCCAACGGCGCGATTTTCGGTCCGCAAGGCAAAGCATTGAACGATCACGCCAAGCGCGACGTGAAGGTGCTGGTGGTCGGCAATCCAGCCAACACCAATGCATTGATTGCGCAACAGAACGCGCCGGATCTAGACCCGCGCCAGTTCACCGCGATGGTTCGTCTTGATCACAACCGTGCCTTGAGCCAACTCGCTGAAAAAACCGGAGCGCACATCACCGACATCAGGCACATGACGATCTGGGGCAATCACAGCGCCACCCAGTACCCCGATATCCATCAGGCAATCGTGAAGGGCAATCCGGCGATGGATCAGGTCGACCAGGCCTGGTACGAGAACTCGTTCATTCCGACCGTGCAGCAACGTGGTGCGGCGATCATCAAGGCGCGCGGTGCGTCCTCGGCAGCATCGGCCGCATCCGCGGCAATCGACCATATCCGCGATTGGGCACTGGGCACGGCGAAAGGCGACTGGGTGTCGATGGGTATTCCGTCCGACGGCTCTTATGGCATCGAACCTGGCGTGATTTTTGGTTATCCGGTCACCGTGACGGATGGTGCTTACAGCATCGTGAAGGACCTTCCCATTAACGCGTTCTCGCAGTCGCGTATCGATGTCACTGACAAGGAATTGCGCGAAGAGCGTGACGCTGTCGAGTCGCTGTTTGGCAACGCCTGATCGATCAACTGCAATCATCCACCGAAGCCCGCAGCGTGCGGGCTTCGTTTTTGTCCAGATCGCGATCTGCGATCAACGTCGCCATTCCAGCGTTTTGGCAACCAGCAATGCCGTGGCAAACTGAACCTATGCCCCTAACCCTATTCCCGGCTCAATGAAGCTGATCGACTGGCGCCCGTTGCGACGTATTCGCGACTTCATGGACGGCGAGGCTGCGGGTGGCATGGTGTTGATGGGAGTTGCTGCGCTGGCGCTGATCGTCGCGAATTCACCGTTCGCCGATGTTTATTTCGAAAGCCTGCATGCAAAGGCGGGACCGTTGAGTGTCCAGCACTGGATCAACGATGGCTTGATGGCAGTGTTTTTCCTGCTGGTAGGCTTGGAGATCAAGCGCGAAGTGCTGGACGGCGAGCTGGCGAGCTGGCCGCAGCGCATCTTGCCCGGCATTTGTGCGGTCGGCGGAATGCTCTTGCCGGCACTGGTCTACATCGCATTCAACAGCGGCGACAGTGCGGCCATGCGCGGCTGGGCCGTGCCGACTGCAACCGATATTGCATTCGCCCTCGGCGTTCTGTCATTGCTCGGCAGTCGTGTGCCGATTTCTCTGAAAGTATTCCTGACCGCGCTGGCGATCATTGACGATCTTGGCGCGGTCATCATCATCGCGCTGTTCTACACGAACGAATTGTCGATAGCGTTCCTGGCCGGTGCAGCCGCCGTATTGTCGTTGCTGGTCGTCCTCAATAGAAAGGGCGTCCGCGTGTTGTGGCCATACCTGATCCTCGGCGCCGTGCTGTGGGTGCTGGTGCTGCAATCCGGCATCCACGCGACACTTGCCGGCGTTGCGCTGGCAATGACCTTGCCGTTGGACGCGACGGGTGGCACCCGGCGTCCCAAGGACGAAGCCAATTCGCCGCTGCTGCGCCTGGAACATGCGCTGCATCGCGTCGTGCCATTCCTGATCATTCCAATCTTCGGATTTGCGAACGCCGGTCTTTCTTTTGAAGGCATCGGAGTTGAACAGATGCTGGCTCCGCTGACCCTGGGCGTGGCCGGAGGCTTGCTCATCGGAAAACTCATCGGTGTATTTGGCTTCGCACTGGTGGCAGTAAAACTCGGAATTGCGCGGCTGCCATCCGGCGCAAGCTGGACCCAAATGGTTGGCATCGCGTTCCTGTGCGGCATCGGTTTCACTATGAGCTTGTTCATCGGTCAACTCGCGTTCGCAAACGATCCGGTCCTTCAAGATGAGGTGAAGAT
>JAYUYW010000077.1:0-16081 GCA_043752325.1 Rhodanobacteraceae bacterium
GCGCGCAGACAGGCGCCGCGATGTTCCGGGCCCATCGCGGCGTCGATAGTCAGATCAGGAATCACCAGCGAATAAGCGGACTGGTTCGTTTCGGCCGCGAGCACCCATGCGGTCAGTCGCGAAATCCTGGATTCGTGGTCGAGTCCACGCAGCACGCTGTAGTCGAGCACCAGCGCATCGCCAGTTCGGCGCTCGTTTTCGCGGATCAGCAAGCTGTCTCGATGCGCGGATGCCTTCCACGCGATTCGGCGTGGTGGGTCGGTGGGTCGGTAGTCGCGCAGGCCGGAATAGTCCTCGTCGCTGCCGTTTGCGGCGTGGTCGCCATTGTTCGCGCTGTCGTAGGGCAGCGGGGGTGGCTCGACTTCAGCGTGCGGCAGCACCAGGATCGGTCGATCCGGATGCAGCCAACTCCAGGCGTGGAACAGGCCGAGCGGATAGTTGGTCGCAATCGCAATGCGCCCCGGCGACCACCACCCACGCAACAGCGCGGGCACATGCAGGCTGACAACGTCATCGTGGCCGCTGGCCAGAGCAAACCAGGCAATCGATTGGCCGTGGCGGCAACCCAAGCTGGGCCGATCTCGCAGTCCCGGCGTGAATCGCAGTTCGACGGTCGCCCTCGAACCCGCGTGCACCTCGCCGATGCCGCGCATACCAATCACACGCAGGCCGGCGAGGTTGCGGAACGCGAAATACAGGCTGCCGCTGGCGGTCGCGGCGAGCAGGCAGGTCAAAAGGATCGCCGCGTTGTTGCCGTAATTGAGCGCGCCCAGAAGCATCACGAACAGCAATAACGCGAAGGCGACGCCAAAGCCGGTCGGCAAGGTGTAGATGCGGCGGCGATCAAGAATGATCGGCAACGGTTCCGGCCGGCGCAGGCGGGTCAGCGCCGGGAGTTTACGTTCGGCAAATTCAAGCGCGCGCTGTCGCCAGCGGTGCCAATGCGACATCGCTGCAGCGACGGGCGACATCAACGCAGCGGCGTTGCTTCGAGCAGCTCGTTGGCGAGCAGCTCACGATCAGCGCGACTGCCTGCGGCTGGCGTCAAACGATGCGCGGCGACCGATGGGAAGATCGCCTGCACGTCTTCCGGCAGCACGAAGGCTCGGTCGGCGAGCAACGCGTGCGCGCGCGCTGCCGCTAGAACGGCCAGGCCCGCGCGTGGCGAAAGTCCAATCCGGATTTCCGGGTGCTGCCGACTCCCCGCCAGCAGCGATTGCAGATATTCGATCAGCGCGGGACTGGCGACGACGCCCGCACACTGGCGCCGCAGGCTGATGATCTGTGCCGGCGAAAGGCAGGGCTTCAGCTGTTCGAGAATCCGTCGACGGTCCGGACCGAGCAACATGGCGTGCTCGGCGGCGGCGTCGGGATAGCCCAGGCTCATTCGCAACATGAAGCGATCCAGTTGCGAATCGGGCAGCGGCCAAGTGCCGGCGAGGTCGACCGGATTCTGCGTCGCGACTACGAAGAACGGGGCCTCCAGATATCGCGTGTTCCCGTCTACGGTGACCTGGTCCTCAGCCATCGCCTCAAGCAGAGCGCTTTGCGTTTTCGGCGTGGCCCGGTTGATTTCGTCGGCCAGCAATAACTGGGTGAATAGCGGTCCGGGATGAAACTTGAACTGCTCGGACTCGCGCTGGTAGATGCTGACCCCGATAATGTCCGAAGGCAGCAAGTCGCTGGTGAACTGAACGCGTTGATAGGAAAGGTCGAGCGTGGCTGCGAGGGCATGCGCGAGTGTTGTCTTTCCGACGCCGGGAAGATCCTCGATCAGCAGGTGGCCGCCTGCGAGCAGGCAGGTAAACGCCAAATGGACTTCGCGCGGTTTGCCGAGCAGCACGGCGTTGACTTGCTTGATGGCGGCGCCCAGTGCGCTGCGAAGGTCCTGGTTGCTGGCTTGCATAGGATTGGCGGTTGTCATCAGAGGCGAGGTCGTTGAACGTAGACAGGATCGAAGTCCCGAGTGTAGCGACGCCAGGCGATTCGGACGAACGCGCACGCTGGCATGTGACATTCTGGACGCTGATGTTCGTGACGCTGGTCACAAAGCTCCTGCTCGCAAGCGAGCTTCCGCTGTTCGTCGATGAGGCGTTCTACTGGCAGGAAAGCCGCCATCTGGCGTGGACGTATAGCGATCTGCCGCCGATGACGGCGTGGCTGATTCGCGCCGGCGAGACGCTGTTCGGCCATTCGACGCTGGCAGTGCGCTCGTTGTTTATCGTGATGGCGTTGTTGATGGCGTGGGTGGTGCGCTCGATTGGAACAAGGCACTTTGGCGCGCGGTTGGGTCGGCAGGCGGGCTGCTGGGCCTTGGTTCTACCATTGCTGGCGAGTTTTGGCGTGCTCGCCTTGCCGGATGTCCCGCTCACCTTGTTGTGTCTGCTTGCCGTCGATGCATTAGATCGGTTGGCCGCGCAGCCGCGCCGGAACCCGTTCGCAATCGTCCTGGGCATCTGGCTGGCGCTGGCGTGGCTTACCCATTACCGCGCCGCCATGTTGTGGATAGTCGGCGCGGTATTTCTGATCGCGATGCCACGTGGCCGTCGGTTGTGCAAGTCGCCTGGCCTCTGGATCGCAGTGGCCATCGGGCTGCTGGGCCTGCTACCGTTGCTGCTTGGAAACCAGACGGTTGGCGCTGACGCAATGCGCTTCCAGTTGCTGGATCGCCACCCTTGGGCGTTTCACGCCGACGCATTCATTCAGCCGCTGGAGCAAGCGCTGGTGTCCACCCCGGTGCTTTACCTGTTGCTGCTCGCAGCGATGGTCGCGGCTTGGCGAAGGGTTACGAACAAGGAAACATCGCCGCCGCCGTGGGACCTGGTTGGCACCATCGCCGGCGCCTTCCTGATCGGCTACTTCGTGCTCGGACTGTTTGCTGATGAACAGCGTTTCCGCGTGCACTGGCCGCTGCCGGGGTATCTGTCACTAATTATCGTGTTGCCTGCGCTGCTGGATCAGTGGGAGCGGCGATGGCCTGCGCTGCGCTGGGCAATATGGCTTTCCGCTGCTGGCGCAATCATCGGGACGATGTTGGTTTATGCATATTTCGTTGCCGCGGCGACACCGGGTGGCACATTGGCATTAAGCCGCTACAAAGCATTCCCCGAACATTTCGTCGGCTGGGACGAAGCCGCCGTGACCACGCGCACCTTGCTGGCGAAACCCGAGTTTACCGACGCTATCCTCGTCGCCGACAATTTCATGCTTGCCGCCGAGCTCGACTTCGCGTTCGACGGTTCCCGGCCGATCTACAGCCTTGACCATCCGCTGAACACCAAACACGGACGCGCCGCGCAATTACAACATTGGCAGCGCGACGAGGCTGGCCTTGCGTCCAGGATCGGGAAAAACGTGCTTCTGGTGGTCGAAGAAACAGCCGGTCGCGAGCGCGACAAGGCGGCATGGTTGAACGGCCTCTGCCAGCGCATCGCTGAAATGAAGCCGGTCGCGACGCTCGATCTCTACGGCGGGAGGAAGCAATTCGCGTGGTATCGGGGCACGGTATCGGTTTCGAACGCGGGCACCGCTTGCGTCTACCCGCCTTCACCTGCATCGAGCGTCCAGGGTTAGCGGGCTGCCGGGAGTCGGCTGTTGCAACGGCCCACGCCATCCGCAAACGTTTGAATTCCTGCGTATAATCCGCGATTGCGCAGTGCAGCACGATTGACGGCACTTCGGTTCACCCTTAACATCGCGCGCCCTATGGCTTCTGATCTACCCCCAAACGTCGACGTTGCCCGCATGGTTCAATCGCGACGCAGCTTCTCCGGAAGCCTGCCGCTGGCGCGCTTCAAGCGATTGGCGAAAAGCCTGGCGGGCGGTGAAGGCGAGGTGGCTTACCAGCTCGATTTCGACAGAGATTCATTCGGCACGTCGATGTTGCATTTGAAGGCGACAACGCACTTGCCGCTGCTTTGCCAGCGTTCGCTGGAGGTTTATCTGGAACCGGTTGCGCTGGACCAACAGCTGGGTTTGATCCGCGACGAAAGCGAGGAAGCGTCATTGCTTCCCGAGTACGAAGCCTTGCTCGTTGGCGCGGATGGACATCTCGATCTGTGCGACGTGATCGAGGACGAATTGATTCTGGCCCTGCCGCTGGTTCCGACCCGGCCGGGTGCGCCGCTTGATTATATCGAGATGGCCGACGACGAGATGGAGCCGCCGCAAGCGAATCCGTTTGCAGCGCTTGCCTCGTTGAAGAAGCATTGAACATCGACGCACGCTGAAATTGAATCGCCTTTCAACTTATCTTTTTATTCTCAATTCGCTGATCCACCGAATTCCTGGAGAGTCACCATGGCAGTTGCCAAGAGCCGTAAATCGCCTTCCACCCGTGGCATGCGTCGTTCGCACGATTCGCTGAACGCCAAGAAGTTGTCGACCGACCCGACTTCGGGCGAGGTGCATATTCGCCACCACGTCACCAAGGACGGCTTTTACCGCGGCAAGCAGGTCATCGCGCCGAAGGCTGTCGCGACCGTCGAAGACTGATCGCGAAGCACCAATGAAAACGGCGAGCGCCACCACGCTCGCCGTTTTCATTGGTGCGCATTCGAGACATTGCGATGGGCAACGCGCCTCGCGCCGTTGATCGAAATCACTCTGATTTGTGCATCGCGCCGACAACGTTGCAAACTGCACGGGCTGCACGATTCGGCAGCGGCCCTCAGTGGGGGATACGGTCCTGATTTACTCACGCATCGCAGGCACTGGCAGCCATCTGCCGGAAAAAATCCTGACCAACGCCGATCTGGAAAAGTTCGTCGAAACCAGCGACGAATGGATCGCCAGCCGTACCGGCATTCGCGAGCGTCATGTCGCGGCCGAAGGCGAGACAACGGGTGACCTTGCGTACGCCGCCGCGCTGAAGGCGATGGAAGCGGCGGGCGTCAATGGCAGCGACATCGACCTGCTGATCCTGGGCACCACCACGCCAGACCTGGTATTCCCGTCTACTGCGTGCCTGTTGCAGGCGCGCATCGGTGCAAACGGTTGCACGGCATTCGACGTGAACGCTGCGTGCAGCGGCTTCATGTACGCGCTCGGTATTGCCGACAAGTTCATACGATCCGGAACCGTGAAGACGGCGCTGGTGGTCGGTGCGGAAACGCTGACCCGCATGGTCGACTGGACCGATCGCCACACCTGCGTGCTGTTTGGCGATGGCGCTGGCGCGGTCGTACTGAAGGCCTCCGACGAGGCCGGTATCCTGTCGACCCACCTGCATGCCGATGGGGGTTATGGCAACCTGCTGCGCTCGACCAATGGTGTTTCGACGGGTTTCGACGAGAACAGGCCGAACGCCGGCCTGCGCATCCTGATGAGCGGCGCGGAAGTCTTCAAAGTCGCCGTCAAGACGCTTGATGCCATCGTCGACGAAACCCTGCAAGCGAATGGCCTCGACAAGCACGACATCGACTGGCTGATCCCGCACCAGGCGAACCTGCGCATCATCCAGGCCACGGCGAAGCGCCTAGACATGCCGATGGACCGGGTCATCATCACCGTCGACAAACATGGCAACACCTCCTCCGGATCCGTGCCGTTGGCCTTGGACCACGCCGTACGATCAGGCAAGGTCGAGCGTGGGCAGTTACTGCTACTGGAAGCATTCGGCGGTGGATTTACCTGGGGATCCGCGCTGCTGCGCTATTGATCGTGATGACCGACGCGGGCGGCAACGTCGTCCAGCGCGAAACTGGAGCCGAAATGACCGATTCGTCCTTGGCATTTGTTTTCCCCGGACAAGGCTCGCAGAGCGTCGCTATGCTGGCCGAACTGGCCGAGCAACACGCAATCATTCGCGAAACCTTCGACGAGGCGTCGCAAGGTGCCGGTGTCGATCTCTGGGCGCTATCTCAGGGCGGCCCCGAAGAAATGTTAAATCGCAGTGAATACACGCAGCCGGCATTGCTGGCTGCAAGTGTCGCCGTTTGGCGGCTGTGGCTATCGCTGGGCGGTCAGCGACCGGGAATGCTTTCAGGTCACAGCCTTGGCGAATACAGCGCATTGGTTGCTGCCGAATCAATCAGCCTGCACGATGCTGCGCACCTGGTGCGCATTCGCGGCCAGGCCATGCAGTCCGCAGCACCCGCCGGTATTGGTGCAATGGCCGCAGTGTTGGGGGCAGATGACGCCCTGATCGAGGCAACCTGCAAAGAAGTATCGGGCATCAAGGTCGTGGTGCCGGCCAACTACAACTCACCGGGCCAGATCGTCATTGGTGGCCATGTCGAAGCGGTCGACGCCGCACTGGCGAAGCTCGCTGAAGCCGGGGCGCGCAAGGCGGTCAAGCTTGCGGTGAGCGTGCCGTCGCACACGCCGCTGATGCGTGAAGCGGCGAATGTGCTGCGCGAAGCGATGACGGCGTACTCATGGAAGGAGCCGGTCATTCCGGTGGTGCAGAATGTTGATGGCGCGGTGCACGATGGCACCGACGCAATACGCGCCGCGCTGGTCAGCCAGCTTTACCTCCCTGTACGCTGGACCGAATGCGTGCTCGCGCTTGCAGCAAGCGGAGTCATGCGAATCGCCGAATGCGGTCCGGGCAAGGTGCTGTCGGGTTTGATCCGCCGCATCGACAAAAGTATCCAGACTCATGCACTAGGTACGCCGTCGGAATTCGACGCCGCACGCGCGGCCTGGTCCGCCGACAGATTGCCGCAGTACTTCCACAATCCATTGACTGAAGGAGACGAGCGATGACGGCAACACTGCAAGGTGAAATCGCACTGGTGACCGGCGCCAGTCGCGGCATCGGCGCTGCCATTGCTGACGAATTGGCGGCACAGGGCGCGATCGTGATCGGCACGGCGACGACGGAGTCTGGTGCGCATGCGATTGACGAGCGGCTTTCGGCACAAGGCGGAGCAGGACGCATCCTCGATGTCACCGAGGCTGGCGTGATCGACGCCTTGATCCAATCGATTAGCTCTGAGTTCGGCCCGGTCAGCGTGCTGGTCAACAATGCCGGCATCACCCGCGACCAGCTGTTGATGCGCATGAAGGACGACGATTGGCAGGCGGTGATGGATACCAACCTGTCATCGGTGTTCCGGAGCAGCAAGGCGGTGCTGCGCGGCATGATGAAGGCGCGCAGGGGTCGCATCATCAATATCGCTTCGGTAATTGGCGTGACCGGCAATGCTGGCCAGTCCAACTACGCGGCGGCGAAGGCGGGCATCATCGCCTTCTCCAAATCGCTGGCGCGGGAAATCGGATCGCGTGGCATCACCGTCAACGTCGTCGCGCCGGGCTTCATCGATACCGACATGACGCGTTCGCTGCCTACCGAACAGCGTGACGCGCTGGTTGGGCAGATTGCGCTGCAGCGGCTCGGAGAGCCGTCCGATATTGCCAAGGCAGTCGCGTTTCTGGCGTCACCGGCGGCGGCATACATCACCGGGGAAACGCTTCACGTAAACGGTGGCATGTACATGGCTTGACAGGGTATTGGAAGGTGATGTCTTCGAAGGCGCATGCGACCATACACAAGCTTCCGGCGGAGTTCGTCCCGAGCGATACCTGCCACCTTTTCGGGCGGCAGCTCAGCGATTTGGTGGACGGGATCCATGTCAAGCTCTCTCAGCCGCCTGCTGGCCTCCAGTATGATCCGCATGCGCCTTTCGGCTGGACGACCGGCGCCGCAATCCGCCTCAAAAGCGCTCTGTTGCCAAATAACGAGCCAGATTGGCGTGATGCGGCCCGGTTGATGCGCGGGAGCCCGGCCGATATCCGGAATCGTGCAAACCGTGAATACAGGCCTCGCACGCGTCGAGTTCCACTGTCAGACCGGGTTGGCTAGCTTGGCCGGCATACCTTACAATTCGCTCCGCTTGGCGCAGTGCGCCGTCATGGCGCAGGCTCCCCGCCCGCGTCGCACCCAAATCCCATCGCGAGGTAGCAGTACATGAGCACTATCGAAGACCGCGTCAAGAAGATTGTCGTCGAACAACTGGGCGTGAAGGAAGACGAAGTCACCACGAATGCCTCCTTTGTCGATGATCTGGGCGCCGACTCGCTGGACACGGTTGAGTTGGTGATGGCGCTCGAAGAAGAATTCGAGTGCGAAATTCCCGACGAGGAAGCCGAGAAGATCACCACCGTGCAGCAGGCGGTGGATTACGTGAAGTCCCACGTCAAGTCCTGATCGAGCACGCATCGCCGTGCGGTGAACGAAGCTGCGTCATGCCGACGCAGCTTTTCGTTTTTTTGAGTCTGCAAACACTACGCGTGCGTATGGAACAACGGCGTTCAATTCCTCGTCGAACGCACCGCAGCCGCTGCCGGATAATCGGGAACCATCATGAGTAAACGCCGCGTCGTCGTCACTGGTCTTGGCATCCTTTCGCCGGTTGGAAACGATGTCGACACAGCTTGGGACAACATTCGTTCCGGGCGTAGCGGGATTGGCGCGATCACGCATTTCGATGCCAGTTCGTTCCCGACCCGGATCGCCGGCGAAGTCCGTGATTTCGATCCGACCAGCGTCGTCCCGGCCAAAGACGTCAAGAAGATGGACCCGTTCATCTATTACGGGATCGCCGCGTCAATACAGGCAATGCAGGATTCCGGCCTTGTGGTCGACGACAGCAATGCCGAGCGCATCGGCTGCGCGATCGGCGCCGGCATTGGCGGCATCTACACGATCGAGAAAACATCGATTACTTACCACGAGCACGGTCAGCGCAAGATTTCGCCGTTTTTCGTGCCGAGTTCGATTATCAACATGGCATCCGGTGACCTGTCGATTATGCTTGGCCTGAAAGGTCCGAACATCGCCTGCGTGACTGCGTGCACCACGGCCACCCACAACATCGGTCTGGCGATGCGGATGATCCAGTACGGCGACGCCGACGTCATGATCGCCGGCGGATCGGAATACGCCACCGTCGGCACCGCCGTCGGCGGATTCTGTTCGGCACGCGCATTGTCGACCCGCAATGACGAGCCGACCAAGGCCAGCCGACCGTGGGACAAAGACCGTGATGGCTTCGTGCTCAGCGACGGCGCCGGCGTACTCGTGCTGGAGGAGTACGAAGCTGCCAAGGCGCGCGGCGCGAAAATCTACTGCGAGCTGATCGGTTTCGGCATGAGCGGTGATGCTTACCACATGACATCACCCAGCGAGAATGGCGAAGGCGGTGGTCGCTGCATGGCCAATGCGATACGCGACGCGGGCATCAATCTGGACCAGGTCCAGTACATCAATGCGCACGGCACATCGACACCTGCCGGCGATCTCGCCGAAGTGATGGGCATAAAGGGCCTGTTCGGCGACCACGCCAGCAAGCTGATGGTCAGTTCGACCAAATCGATGACCGGGCATTTGCTGGGAGCCGCCGGTGGCGTGGAAGCGATTTTCACCATTCTCGCGATTCGCGATGGCGTGGTGCCGCCAACGATCAACCTCGACAATCCCAGCGAGGGTTGCGACCTGGATTTCGTACCGCACACAGCGCGCGATGCCAAGCTGGCAGTGGCGGCATCGAACTCATTCGGATTCGGTGGCACCAACGGTACCTTGGTTTTTCGCGAGATCTAGTCGGTCTGCGTTGCCGCGCAAGCAACGTGCGTCTATCCTCGCGGGCTCAAGACGGGACAGGACGATGCGATTGAACAGCAAGTCCGGAACGACGAATGCTCAATAGGGTCAGGATGGCCTCGTCCGCATTGCTGGACGCGTGGCTGGGCATGAGCGGTCTCGTGCTGAGTCCGCAGGAAAATTTCAGGCGTCGACCTGTTGGTGGTTGGATTTGACCTTGCCCTGCGCCGAACAATGATGACTCACGCTTGTGTATCTTTGCCGACCAGGGAGGCGGCTGAGACCGCTGTGCCGCTGCTTCGGCGTCGCCTCCCCAGCACGCCGGATTTGCTGGCGTTGGCCGCTTCATTGCCCGCCCGCTATCCGGGTCTCCTGGAAAGCGCTGCTGATGGTGCGGGCGCTCGCTGGGACATCCTGTTCGCATTCCCCGAAGCCGTCATCGACGCCGACAAAGTGGATTTCCTGCCTGCGCTCAACGCGGCGTGGATCGCAGCGCAAATATCGCATCATGACGCCGACCTGCCGTTCCGGGGCGGTTGGCTGCTTTACCTTGGATACGAGCTGGCCGCGTCCATCGAACCCTCTTTGCGCCTGCCGGCAAGCGATGGACCATTGCCAACCGCGCTCGCTTTGCGCTGTCCGGCCGCCATTCTTGTTGATCGACACGAGCGCTGTTGCTGGCTGATCGCGGAAGCAGACCGCGATGATTTGCTCGATCAGATGGCGGTGGATGTCGATGGCATCGTGCCAGCAGCGACCGCTTTGCCCGCGCCCATCGAAGTGGTCGAAGATGCGGCAGCCGACTATCTCGCCGGAGTGCGCCAAATCCACGACTACCTGCGCGCCGGCGATGTCTTCCAGGTCAACCTCTCGCGCGCCTGGCACGCCCGCTACGCATCAGCCGTGGAGCCAGCTGCGTTGTACGCATCGCTGCGACGCGCCAATCCGGCCCCGTTTGCTGCGTTGTTGCATTGGCAAGGATCGGCCCTGTTGAGTTCCTCGCCCGAGCGCCTCGTCTGCGTGCGCGGTGACCGTGTGCAGACGCGGCCCATCGCCGGCACTCGGGCGCGCTTCGCCGGCGACAACGACAGCGCCCGCCGCGACGAACTGATCGGCCATGCCAAGGAGCGCGCCGAACACGTGATGCTGATCGATCTTGAGCGGAATGATCTTGGCCGCATCGCCGTGCCAGGGAGCGTCGTCGTCGACGAAATGATGATCGTGGAAAGTTACGCGCACGTGCATCACATCGTTTCCAACGTAAGCGCCCGTCTTCGCGAGGGAGTTTCGCCCGCTGAGGTTATTCGCGCCGTGTTTCCCGGTGGCACCATTACCGGATGCCCGAAAATTCGCTGCATGCAGATCATCGCGGAACTGGAAGGCGTCGGTCGTGGCGCTTACACCGGCTCGATCGGTTATCTCAATCGCGATGGTGACATGGACCTCAACATCCTCATTCGTACACTCACTGTCGCCGGCAAAGGGGTCGACTTTCGTGCCGGTGCCGGTATCGTGGTCGACTCCGACCCCGAGCACGAGTTGCACGAAACCCGTGCCAAGGCGCGCGGCCTGCTCAATGCGCTCAGCGGAGGGCATTTGCGCGGGCGTCGTGCGCAACACATGCCAATCGCCGCAACCGACGTGGAGAAATGACCGAGTGCCAGTGCCAGCAGATCGAATGGGGCTTTGTCCAAATGCCGAAAAGGATGATACGCCGATGACCAGCCGATATCAGACCGGTCGCATACGCTGGGGCTGGATTTTCGGTTTGTTCGTAATCGCTGCGGCGCTTGCCGTGGCTGCGGTTGGGCTCTGGGTCTGGCAGGACATCCAGCGGTTTTCCAATGCGCCGTTGAACGTAACGTCAGCGGACGCGACATTTGATGTTGCGCGCGGCGGTAACGTGCGCGGCATCATCCTCCAGTTGCGGCGTGAGCAAGTTACTTCGGCCGCTCCGTTTTACTGGCGCGTGCTGGCCAGGCAGATGCAGGTCGATGCAAAGCTCCAAGCTGGCGAGTACGAGCTGACGCCGGGAATCACGCCGCGTGACCTCTTGCGCAAGATGGCGGCGGGCGAAGTGCGCCAACATCATTTCCTGATTGTCGACGGCTGGACGTTTCGCGAGATGCGGGTTGCGCTCGCCAGTAATCCTGGTTTGAAGCAGACGCTGACGACACGTTCTGACGTCGAGTTGGCAAAGGAGCTTGGCATTGACGGCGGCCAACCCGAGGGCTGGTTTCTGCCCGAGACCTACGCATGGATAAAGGGTGAATCCGATTTCGACGTGTTGCGTCGCGCACATCAGGCGATGCGTCGCACGCTGGATGCGCAGTGGGCAAAACGCGCCGACCACTTGCCGTTGAAGACGCCCTACGAGGCGCTGATCCTGGCATCGATCATCGAGCGCGAAACCGGTATCGCCAGCGAGCGCGCCGACATCGGCGGCGTGTTTACGCGGAGGCTGAAACTCGGCATGAAGTTGCAGACCGATCCCACCGTAATCTACGGTATCGGCGCCAGTTACGACGGCAACATCCGGCGCCGCGATCTTGAAACCGACACCCCGTACAACACTTACACCCGCTTCGGCCTTCCGCCGACGCCGATTGCTCTGCCAGGCAAGCCGGCTATTGAAGCGGCCTTGCATCCGGCACCGGGCGACGCTTTGTTCTTCGTTGCCATCGGTGATGGCAGTGGCCGCCACGTTTTTACGCCGAACCTAGCTGCGCACAACCGGGCCGTTTCCGACTACCTCAAGAATCGGCGTCGGCAATGAGAGGAAAACTTATTACGCTGGAAGGCGGCGAGGGCGCAGGAAAGAGCACTGTTCTGACAGCGATACGCGAACGGCTTGGCGAACATGGCACTGCCCACCAAGTCAGTCGCGAACCGGGTGGCACGCCGCTTGGAGAGAGCGTCCGTGAACTGGTCCTTGGCGCGCATCTCAGTGGCCAGATATGCGCCGAGAGCGAATTGCTGTTGATGTTTGCCGCACGCGCGCAACTGGTGCGCGAAGTCATCGTGCCTGCGCTGGAAGCAGGAACCTGGATCGTCTCTGATCGGTATGTCGACGCAAGCTACGCCTACCAAGGTGCTGGTCGTGGCCAACCGCTGGATCGTATTGCGGGATTGGAAGACTGGGCCTGCGCCGGCATTCGCGCTGACCTGACCTTGCTGCTCGACCTGCCGGTCTCGCAGGGTCTGTCGCGTGCGAACCAGCGCGGCGCAGCCGACCGTATCGAATCCGAGCAGGCCGATTTTTTCGAACGGGTGCGTACCGGATATCGCACGCGCGCCGCAGCGGAGCCTGACCGAATTCGGGTGATCGATTCAAGTCGCAAAATTGAGCAGGTCCGCAACGATGTGCTCGCTGTGTTGGACGAATTCGTCGCAACGACGAGGAGTGATTCATGAGCGTCCGCAAATGGCTGCTGCCTGCGTGGAATCGTCTTGCAGAAACGTTGGTACAAGGCCGCCCGCATCACGCCATGCTCATCGCCGGTCCGGCGGGACTGGGCAAGGGCGAACTTGCCGAAGCACTGATCGCAAGCGCGCTGTGCAGTCAGCGCTGCGATGATCTCAGTGCATGCGGCAGTTGCAAGAGTTGCCTGCTGCTGGCCGCAGGCAGCCATCCTGATCGGATACTGCTGACGTTCGAGGCGCGGCCGAAACCAAACGAAAGCAAGTTGCGTACCGAACTTGTCGTCGATCAGGTGCGCGCGCTGTCGCAACGGCTGTCGTTGTCCAGTCAGTTCGGCGGCTTGCAACTGGCGTTGATCGAGCCGGCCGAAGCGCTCAACGAAAGCGCCGCGAATGCACTGCTGAAAACATTGGAGGAGCCGACCGCTGCCAGCGTGATGATTCTGGTTTGCAACGATTGGTCGCGGCTGCCGGCAACGATTCGCAGCCGCTGCCAGCGTATCGATATCGCCATTCCCGCTCGCGAGCTTGCTCTCGACTGGCTGCGCGCGAAGGGGCTGAATGCGGAACGTTCCGCCACGGCACTGGATATCGTGCAGGGCAACCCCGGCGCGGCATGGCAGCTCATCGAAGACGGTGGCCTGGAGCTGCGCGAACAGTGTCAGCGCGATCTAGTCGCGCTGGCGGGCGGCGGCGTCAGCGCGCTCGCAATTGCCGACAATTGGGCGGCCGATCGACCCGAGCAGCGCCTCTGGCTGGCCGCGATCCTGGCGCGTGATGAGGCGCAACGGATCGGCATTTGCGACCCGGGACGCTTCGGCTTGACCCGGACCACGGAAATCCAGAAGCTTGCAGCATGGTTTGGGCACGCCAACCGCGTGCGCCGACTATTGGATACGCCAGTACGCGGTGATCTGTTATTGCTTGATCTGATGCGTGACTGGCGCGCTGCCACGAATCCTTGACTCCACACGAGGGGACACCATGAGCACCATCGTCAACGGTCCCGTTGCACCCCGGCAAAGTGGAATCCTGTCGTTGGCGATCAAGGACAAGGCATCGCTTTTCAATGCCTACATGCCATTCCTCAAGGGCGGCGGCCTGTTCGCGCCAACCACCAAGCGCTACGCGCTGCACGACGAGGTGTTCATCCTGCTGACCCTTTTGGACGAGCCGGACCGCTTGCCGGTCGCGGGAAAAGTAGTTTGGATCACGCCACCCGGAGCACAGGGCAATCGCGTCGCCGGCATCGGCGTGCAATTCGCCGAATCCGGCGAAGGCGATGCGGCGCGGACGCGGATCGAGGCGGTACTCGCCGGCATCCTGACCCAAGAAAAACCGACCCACACGATGTGAGTTGATTTGGTGACTCTCCGGCGCTGCGTGACTTTCGATCCTTACGAACCACCGTCGATAGCAGGACGATCATGCGGATACTGATACTCGGTGCAGGTGCCATCGGTGGCTATTTCGGCGCTCGCTTGATAGAGGCGGGCCAGAAAGTGGATTTCCTGGTGCGTCCGGCACGCGCCAAGCGATTGCGAGCCAATGGCCTGCGTGTGACCAGATCGAACGGCGATTTCGCGCAGCCAATTTCGTGCGTCACCGAAACCAACGACGAGTACAGCTTGGTCTTTCTGTCTTGCAAGTCATACGATCTCGCCTCGGCAATCAAGGCGATTTCCCCCGCCGTCGGTAAGCAGACGCACGTGCTGCCATTGCTCAACGGTTTCTCCCACATGGACGCGCTCGACTCGGCATTTGGCAACCAGCGCGTGTTCGGTGGATTCGCGCACATTTCGGTGACGGTCAATCCCGATGGCAGCATCGAGCAGTTCGGTGAGGTCGCGCGGTTGGTCTACGGCCCGCGAGACGGTGAAGTTGTCAGCGATCCCGTCACCCAAGCGATGGCGTCGATGCAGGCGCAGGTGATCCAGACACCGGCAATCGTCCACCTGATGTGGCAGAAGTTTGCATTGATCACCGCGCTGGCAGGAGCGACTTGCCTGTGTCGCGGCAGTGTCGGCGACATCCTCGCAACGGTTGATGGACGCGAATTCATTGAACGTCTCTATCGGGAGTGCTGTGCCACCGCACAAGCGAGCGGATATGTACTCAGCGCCGACATGCAAGGCGAGGCGCTGGCTGCGCTGAAGACTCCCACGCCGTTGAAAGCGTCGATGTTGCGCGACATCGAAGGCGGACGCAGAAGCGAGGGCGAGCACATCGTTGGCGACATGCTGAAGCGGGCGACGGCGTTAAGTGTCGACGCTCCAATGTTGCTGGCGGCTGCGACTCAGCTTCGCGTTTATGATCGTTTAATCGGTATTTCCTGACGCCCTCTTGGAGACGAACAGCCATGCACCCAGACCATGTTGATCGTGCGCAGTTGAAGCAACTCACCGACCTGCCCAACGTCGGGCCTTCGATCGCTGGCGACCTCGAATCGATCGGTATTCGTCGACCGCAACAACTTGCCGGTCGTTGCCCACTCGAACTGTATCAAGCGCTGTGCATAACTTCCGGTACGCGTCAGGACCCTTGCGTGCTTGATGTGTTCATGTCCATTACGCGCTTCGTTGATGGTGCGCCGCCGTTGTCGTGGTGGTCATATACGGCCGAGCGCAAGTCGCGCTATAGCGCGCTCTGACTCGCATAACTCTGGCAATCCCTTCGTGAGCAACGTGCGGATCGCATTGGCCAGCGCCGCTGAGGCGCGCTGCATGGACGAAGACTTGCCGCCGCTGCTGTCCACGCTCGCCGAAAGTTCCATTGTCGCGGAGGTTGTGGATTGGGATGCGCGCGATATCGACTGGAGCACGTTCGATGCCGTCGTGTTGCGGTCAACCTGGGACTATGCCGAGCGTGCCGCCGAGTTTCTCGCTTGGGTCGATGCCGTCAGCGCGCGCACGCAATTTCTCAATCCCGCCAATATCGTGCGCTGGAATATCGACAAGCACTATCTTGATGCCTTGGCGAACGCAGGCATCGCCACGGTACCGAGTCGCTACGTTGAACCGCTGGACAAGGTTGAGACGGCACTGCGCGATTTCCTCGACGAATTCGACGACGCACAGGACTTCGTCGTCAAGCCATGCATCGGTGCAGGCTCGA
>JAYUYW010000078.1:0-6807 GCA_043752325.1 Rhodanobacteraceae bacterium
ACCGGTTCGATGTCAGCACCAATCGACAACCCGAAACGCAACGCCATGCGGATCGCTTCGTGGTTCGGCACTGGCAAGGTGCCCGGCAACGCAACATCGACCGCGCAAGCCTGGCTGTTGGGTTCCGCGCCGTACGCGGTCGACGCGCCCGAGAAGATTTTTGATTTCGTCGCTAGCTGCGTGTGGATTTCCAAGCCAATCACGGCTTGCCATTCCCCCGTGCTGCCTTGGTAGAGCGGCGAGTTCACTGGCCTGCTCCAGGTCGACGCTGGTGCCAGTCGGTCGCCTGCTGGAACTGATGTGCAGCAGCCAGCAACCTACGCTCGCCGAATGCCGGCGCGGTGAGTTGCAACCCGACTGGCAAACCCTGGCTGAAACCGGCGGGTATCGAAATGGCAGGGACGCCAGCGAGGTTTGCCGAAACGGTGTTGATGTCGCTGGCGTACAACTGCACCGGATCGACAATCTTTTCGCCCAGCTTGAACGCGGTGGTCGCCGCAGTTGGCGCAGCGATCAGGTCGACGCGCTCGAATGCCGCATCGAAATCGTTTGCGATCAGTCGGCGTACCTGCTGCGCGCGTCGGTAGTAGGCATCGTAGTAACCGGCGGACAGCACGTAAGTGCCAATGAAGATGCGTCGCTGCACTTCGGCACCAAACCCCTCGGCGCGACTGCGTTCGTAAAGGTCATCGAGGCTGGTCGGGTTCTCGCATCGATGGCCATAGCGCACACCGTCATAACGCGACAAGTTGCTCGAAGCTTCCGCTGGAGCGATGACGTAGTAGGCAGGAATCGCCAGCGCAGCATGCGGCAAGTCGATGTCGACCAACGTGGCGCCTTGCCGCTCGAATTCCGACAGCGCTTCGCGAACGACACGTGCAACGTCGCCATCAATTCCCGCACCGAAGGATGACGCTGCAAAGCCGATACGCAGTCCAGCGAGTGGTTGATCCAGCGCGTCCGAACACGCGTCAACCGCGCGCCGCGCACTGGTCGCATCGCGCTCGTCGTGCCCGGCAATCGCGTCAAAAACGATGGCGCAGTCTTCTGCGCTGCGCGCGATGATGCCGGGGCAATCCAGGCTTGATGCGTATGCGATCAGTCCATAGCGCGAGATGCGTCCATACGTCGGTTTGAAACCAGTGACACCGCAGAACGCAGCTGGTTGCCGCACCGATCCGCCGGTGTCGCTGCCGAGCGCGAACGGCACGCTTCCACTTGCCACCGCGACAGCGGAGCCGCCGGACGAGCCTCCCGGCACGCGCTCGCGATCCCAAGGATTGCGCACGGCACCGAAATAGCTGAGTTCGTTGGAAGAACCCATCGCAAATTCGTCAAGATTGGTCTTGCCGATCAGGTTCGCTCCCGCGTTTCGCAGGCGCGCGATTAGGGTTGCATCGTAGGGCGCGACGAAATTTTCCAGCATGCGTGATGCGCAAGTCGTACGCGTTCCGAAGGCGCAGTAGTTGTCTTTGGCAGCGTAGGGAATGCCGGCCAGCGGACCGGATGCGCGCTCAACGTTCGTGTCATCGACAAGACTGATGTAAGCGTTCAAGTCGGCCTGCTCTCGCGAGCGCCGCAAGGCTTCGTCGCGAAGTTCGCCCGCATCGATTTCGCCTGATGCAAGCGCTATGGAACAGTTGCGCAGCCCGCGATCCAGCGGATGCTGGGGCCGCTCGACGCTCATTCGAGCACCTTGGGAACCAGGTACAGGTCAGCTTGCGCATCCGGCGCCAGCGCCAGCAAGGCTTCAGCCATGTCGGTTTCGGTGACTTCATCCCTGCGCAATTCGGCACCGATGCCGAGCGGGTGAGCCATCGGCTCAACGCCGTCAACCGGTGCTTGCGCCAAGCTGGCGAACAGGCCCAACACGCGCTCGATATCCGCACTGCGGTCGGCCAGTTGATCTGGATCGACGCGCAATCGCGCCAACCGCGCGACCCGCTTCAATTGTTCGCCATCAAAAGCCAAATGCCCTACTCCGTTATTACGCAAATATCGGTGAAACAAGGGTTTTTTAACCATTCTTTGCTTGATCGGGGGGTGCCCCTTCACTAGACTTGCGCACCCTTTCTGCGCCCCCAGTCGCCCCGGCCAAACAATGTTCAAAGGATTTCGCGGACTTTTTTCCAACGATCTGTCGATCGACCTCGGCACCGCCAACACGCTGATCTACGTTCGCGGCCAGGGCATTGTGCTCAATGAGCCCTCGGTCGTGGCGATACGGCAGGATCGTGGTCGTGGTGGCCCGCGTAGCGTAGCCGCCGTCGGCAGCGAGGCCAAGCGAATGCTCGGTCGCACGCCGGCTGCCATCACCACCATTCGCCCGCTGAAGGACGGCGTCATCGCGGATTTCTCGATGACCGAGGAAATGCTCAAGCACTTCATTCGCAAGGTGCATCGCAGCCGCTTCTTCAGGCCCAGCCCACGCGTGCTGGTCTGCGTGCCGTGTGGGTCCACCCAGGTGGAGCAGCGCGCGATCAAGGAATCCGCGGAAAGTGCCGGTGCCCGCGACGTGTTCCTTATCGAAGAACCGATGGCCGCAGCGATTGGCGCGGGCATTCCGGTGGGCGATGCACGTGGTTCCATGGTGCTGGATATTGGCGGCGGCACGTCTGAAGTAGCAGTTATCTCGTTGAACGGTATCGTCTACTCCCAGTCGGTACGCATCGGGGGCGACCGCTTCGACGAGGCGATCATCAACTACGTGCGCCGCAACCACGGCACCCTGATCGGTGAATCGACGGCCGAGCGGATCAAGCTGGAAGTGGGTTGCGCGTATCCGCAGGAAGAGGTCAAGGAAATCCAGGTCTCCGGGCGCAATCTAGCCGAAGGCGTGCCGCGCATGTTCACGATCAACTCGAATGAGATTCTCGAAGCATTGAGCGAACCCCTTTCCGGCATCGTCAGCGCGGTGCGCAGCGCGCTGGAACAGACCCCGCCGGAACTGTGTTCGGATGTCGCCGAGCGCGGCATTATCCTGACTGGCGGCGGTGCGCTGTTGCGCGACTTCGATCGTCTGATTTCCGAAGAGACCGGCTTGCACGTGCAAGTTGCCGATGAACCGCTCACCTGCGTCGCGCGCGGCGGTGGCCGAGCACTGGAAATGATGGACCTGCAAGGTGGCGATTTCTTCGTCCCCGATTGAGTCATCGCTGTTGAATCCCATGCTGCCGCCGTTTGCCCTTTCGTGGCGGCTGTGGCAGCTTCAGATAGTCGTTCATTTGCGTTGGCTGCCCGCGTCGTGACCCAGTCTGTTTTCCAGCGCCTGCGAGCGGAAAGTCATCATGCGCAACACTGAAACCGCGCCGTTGTTCGGCGAAGGTGGCGTCAGCACCGTTCGCCTGATTGCCTATCTGGCGCTGGCCGTGATCGTGATGGTGGTCGACCACCAGGGCCGGTGGCTGGAAAAGGCGCGCAGTAGAGCCAGTCTGTTCGTTGAGCCGGTTTATCGGATCGCTGCGCTGCCATCGGATGTGGCGCAATTGGTCGGTACGGCGGTGACGTCGCAGCAACAACTGATCGACGAAAATCGCGACCTGCGGCAATCGTTGTTGCTGGCTCAGGTGCGTTTGAATCGCTTGAAAACGCTGTCCGACCAGAACCAGCGCCTGACGGGGCTGCTCGAAGCTCAACAACGACTGGGCATGTCGGTGCGATTGGCGCGGCTGGTCGACATTGATCTGGACCCGTCGCGGCGGCGCATCGTCATTGATGCAGGCAGCAGCCAAGGCGCCAGCGTCGGCCAGCCGGTGATCGATGCATTCGGGTTGATGGGCCAGATTGTCGAAGTGTTGCCAAATACCTCGGTCGCGATGCTGGTCACCGATCCCAGCCATGCCGTACCAGTGACCATCGAACGCACCGGCCTGCGCACGATTGCAGTCGGCAACAAGCAGTCGGGCGACCTGTTGGAACTGTCCAACATTCCGACCAGCGCGGATGTGCAGGTCGGTGACAAGTTGATCACGTCTGGCTTGGGCGGCCGCTTCCCGGCAGGGTTTCCGGTCGGCGAGATACGCGAAATCAGCAACGATCGCACCGGCATGTTCGCTTCGGCGCTGGCGCAACCAGCCGCTCGCATCCACCGCAGCAGCGAAGTGTTACTGCTGCACGACCTGCCGCAACCGTACGGTCCGCCCGCACCAATCCAACAGGGCGGCCCAGCCAGCGATCTCGCCGGAACGCCCAATGTCGTAATGCCCGATGGAGTGACACGTACCGTAAACGGTCCCGCCTCGGAATCTGTAAAGCCCGCCGGCGCTGATCCAGGCCAATGAATCGAGCCCGCGCCCAGTCCTGGCTTTTCGTTGCGACCGTTGTGTTGGCAATGCTGATGCAGTTGCTGCCGCTTCCGGAATCCATCGCGCCGCTCAAACCATTCTGGCTGGCGCTGGTGCTGCTGTACTGGGCAATTGAAGCGCCGGAAAAAGTTGGATTGGGCCTGGCGTTTGGGCTGGGGCTGATTGGCGACCTGTTGGCCGGCCACCTGCTTGGCGAGCAATCGCTGCGCCTGACTGCGCTGCTGTTCATCGTCCTGCGCTTTCGCGCTCGTTTGCGCTTCTTCCCGCTCTGGCAACAGGCAATCGCCGTGTTGGCGATGCTGCTCAACGATCGCGTCATCGTCACCATGGTGCGCGGATTTTCCGGTTCGCCGATGCCGGCGGCGCTGTTCTGGTTGTCGCCAGTGGTGGGCATGTTGCTGTGGCCGTTTCTGTTTATCCTGATCGACGACGTGCGCGCGCGATTGCGCGTGCGCGATAGCTGAGGCGCCAGCGATGCCGCGCCGTCCCGACACCAAGCAGCTTAAGGACGCCCGTCACGAGAACGAAGTGTTCCGACGTCGCGCCGTCGCCGCGTTTGTCATCGCCATGCTGTGCCTGCTTGGACTCGCTGCGCGATTCCACTACTTGCAGGTCGACCGTTACGACGATTTCAGTGCGCGCTCGGAGAGCAATCGCGTCTCGTTGCGACGGCTCGCGCCATCACGTGGCCTGATCTATGATCGCGAAGGCGTGTTGCTGGCCGAGAATGTCGCCGCGTGGCGTCTAGAGGTAGTGCCCGAACAGGCCGGCGACATGAACGACCTGCTCAATCGCCTGCGCGACGTGATGCCGCTAAGCGACGATGATGTCGAACGCTTTCTCGCATTACGCAAGGCGAAGCGCTCGTTCCAGGCGACGCCGTTGCGACTGAAGTTGAGCGAAGAGGAAATCGCGCGATTCGCCGTCGAGCGGTGGCGCTTCCCCGGCGTTGAAGTGGTGCCGTATTTGACCCGCCACTATCCGCTCGGCCAGGAACTCGGCCATCTGGTCGGCTATGTCGGCCGCATCGACGAGAAGGACCTGGCCCGCGTCGATGAAACCGCGTACGACGGCACCACCCACATCGGCAAGAGCGGCATCGAGCGCAGCTACGAAGACTTGCTGCACGGCGAGCCGGGTTATGAATTGGTGGAGGTGAATGCCGATCGACGACCACTGCGCGTGCTGGAACGGGTAGCGCCCAAGCCCGGTCGCAACCTCTATCTGACGATTGATTCGCGCCTGCAAGTCGCCACCGAGCAGGCATTCGCCGGCAGGACCGGTTCGGCGGTTGCGATTGATCCACGCAATGGCGAAGTGCTGGCAATGGTCAGCATCCCGGGTTTCGATCCCAACCTGTTCGTCAACGGGATCAGCCAGGTCGACTACCAGGGGCTGCTCAACGCGCCGAACATGCCTCTATTCAATCGGGCCTTGGTCGGCACTTATGAACCGGGTTCGACGATCAAACCCTTCCTTGGATTGGGTGGGCTTGAGCTGGGGTTGGTGACGGCCGAATCCACCGTCAACTCCACCGGAGAATATTATCTGCCCGGGCAAAAGCGTTCCTATCGCGACTGGCGTGCCGGTGGTCATGGCAGGGTCAACCTTATCCAGGCGCTGGCACAATCGGTCAATACCTACTTCTATTCGCTTGCCGTGGAGATGGGCATCGACCGCTTTAGCGAATACCTGGCCAAGTTCGGCTTCGGCTCGCCGACCGGCATCGATCTGGTAGGTGAAGGCAAGGGCATCCTGCCATCGCGCGAGTGGAAGCGGGCCAATTTGAATCAGGCCTGGTACCCCGGCGAAACCGTAATTTCGGGAATTGGCCAAGGCTATTGGACGGTGACGCCGCTGCAACTTGCAAACGCGACCGCGACGCTGGCCAACCAGGGCATAGGCCATGTGCCGCACCTGTTGAAAGCGATGCAGGACGGCTTCAATGCGCCCACCGTCGAGCCGAAAATGTCCGCGCCACTGCCGAATATCGTAAAGGACGTGCGTCACTGGGAAACGGTGCGTGACGGCATGATCGCGGTAACCCACGGTGGTACGGCAAGCAGGGTTAGCATCGGCTCGCCCTATGTGATGGCCGGCAAGACCGGCACCGCCCAGCGCTACTCGCGGACCGGCAACGTCAGCAACGTCCCGACCGATGCCAAAAACCGGCACAAGGCATTATTCGTCGCGTTCGCGCCCGCCGAGGCGCCGGTCATCGCGCTGGGCCTGGTGCTGGAGTTTGGCTCCAGCGGCTCGGGTGATGCCGCACCGGTGGCGCGCAAGATCGTCGACGCATGGTTACTCAAAGGCCAGCCGCTGGCACCCACGGTGCCAGACGAGGTAACGCCGTGATCGAGCAGCTACGCTGGCAATTCCGTCAGTGGGTCGCCAGCAGCTTGCGCCCAAACCTGGATTTTCCGCTGTTCAGCGCCTTGCTGATGCTGGCCGGAATTGGCGTCGCCAATCTGTACAGCGCCGGCGATCACGATCTCGACCTGGT
>JAYUYW010000079.1:0-16072 GCA_043752325.1 Rhodanobacteraceae bacterium
GAAAACACCAAGGTGACGCTGGGGGTCGCCTATCTTGAACGCGGGCGTCTTCGTCTCGTTCGCGGCAATCAGAATGCTGCCCGCGCCGATATTGTCGAAGCGCTGGCGAGACTCGACGCGCCCGAAAACGCGCCGAAACGTCGCCAAGCGGAAGCACTCGCATCGAAACTGTCCGTACGTTGATGTCGTCTCGATCGACCGATACCGAACAACACATTTGCAACGCGCTGAAAATGCCACTACCCGCTGGCGGATCAGCCGATTGAACTCGTCGAGTGGTGGGAGGATCGCGGGAAGCGGGATCGTCGAATCAAAAATTCGAGGTACCCGTTCAATTTGCAGATGACGTTTGCCTGCACCATCGAGTCAACCGCGCTGGGAAGCCACTGGGCCGGAAGGGAAGTTGCGCAGCCCGATTCGGGCTGATATCTCAAAACCACACGTGCCTAATCGAGCCCGTCAGCGAAAATCAGATCCGATTGCAGGCGCAGCACCGCGCCGTCGACGTTGCCCGCGCGATTGGCATAGCCGCCGATGAGCGGCTTGCCGCCGGAGAGAATCACGTCGACCGCAGCGTCCGAGCTACTGCCTGGTTCGAGCTCGATCCGCAGCACACCGTTGCCGTCGAAGCTGTTGTCGAGATTGCCGTTCGCGAGAAGGCGCGCAACATACACGTCCGGCCCGCCACCGGTGTGATCGATCTGGCCGACCGCGAAGAGACGGCGGTCACTGCGCAGCGCGAGACCATTGATCCGGCTACCATTCTCGCGAGTGAGATCGCGGAAGCCTGTGCCCGCATAAGCGGCATCGAAAGTGCCATCCGCGGCGAGGCGCATGATGCCTGTTTTCGAAGTCGCCGGTGGGGTGACCTCACGCACCGCGACCAGCAAAGAACCGTCGCGTTCGATCGCGAGCGCGCTGGCCTCCCAGCCTGCCGGGGCGGTCGCCGGCAATGATGAGACCTGAACCTCGCCGGTGCCGGCACCGAAGCTTGCGTCGGCTTGACCCGAAGGCGTGAAGCGAACCAGCACCGGCCGGTTCGGCGTGATAGCAACGCGATACCCGGCCAGCACAATGCGTCCCTCGGGATCGGTTGCGATCGCATTGAAGCGCGGTTGCCCCTCGACCGGGATCGACGCCCAGCCGTTCGTGCCAAACGTCGGATCCGGTTCGCCGTTCGCGCTGACGCGCAGGACGACCGCGCGGTAGGTATCGGGGCAATTCAGACAATAGCCACCGAACAGGAACTTGCCATCCGCCTGCCGAGTGGAGTTGCCAACGTAGAGGGAAGCACTTGGCCACGGCGACTGCGTGAATACTCGCTTGCCCGCGTCACCGAACGTCGGGTCGGCATCGCCTGCAGAGGTGAGCCGCACCATCGCCGGACGCGCGCGCGCCACAATGTCTGTCGGAATCTCGGCTCGGCCCAGCAACATGAGCTTGCCGTCCGCGAGCGGGTAGACACCATTCAACGTGTCGAAGCCGTCGGCTACCAGGTCGAAGCCCACGGTCCGAAACCCCTGGAACCCGAATCCGGAATCGAATGTGCCATCCGCGCGCATCCTGGCGATCGCGAAATCCCGGTTGCTGCCGCCGCGGACGACCGTGCCGCCGACGTAGACTTTGACATCGGCCGCGACCGCAACGCGCACGGGCGAATCGGTACGCAGCGGTGCGGCCCAATCCGCGTACGCGATGCCGTCTCCAGAAAACGTCGGGTCGAGATCGCTGTCGGCGGCGTGTGCGGCGGGCCCTGCGACCAGCAGGGCGAGCACGAAAAGAACGCCGCGTTCGATGGCAACGCCCGATCGCGTGTTGCAAGTGGTTTGAACGGAGTGATTGTTGGGGTTCATGACATGATCCTGTTGAGGGAATTCTTTGACTGATGCCGAATGTCGGGTTGATCGAGTACGCAAGCAGATTTCATGTTGCTCACGTTCCCGGGGACCTCACCTGTTCAATGAATGTCGAGCTGGCCGGCCGTGCTGACCCACACGGTTGCCGCCTGCGCGTAGACAGGAAGCAGCGGCCCAAGAATTGCGCCCCGGGGATCATTGAAAATCGTCAATGATGAAATGAACACGGTGAGGCTCCTGGCAAGGACACCGCACGAGTGGGCGGCTAGTCTAGATACACACGGAAAACGGCGCACTCAGAGTTCACACCAGTTCGGTATGTCCGCAGAACGCCGCTTCCCCGGTACCGTCTGTTGTCTTCGCCATTTGCGGCGAACGTTGTAGTTCGCTGCTCCCGGACAACCAGGAAAGCACTGCCTTCGGTCCAGCGGTGGTGTTTTGGTCAGCTCAGCGACGATCAGGCGATTCCCACCTCGGCGCTTGCGAGGAATCGCCCGCCCACCAGCAACGTGACATTGGGCTACACGTGCAGCGCGTTCACCGCGTTGTTTCCAAGTAGCCCGGAACCGGCGTCCAGGCTGCCATCGGCATTCAGTCGCGGGATGCGATTGCGCATCTGTCCATCGATGCTGGTGAAACTACCGCCGACCAACGGCTGGCCATTCGCTGCAACTATCAGCACCTGGACAAAGTCATTCGCATTCGGGTCATACCCATCGTTGGCGCTCTGCGCCACAGCAACCTGCGGCAACAGCGCTAGGACGAAACCAAAGAACAACTTTGCGCGGAAGAAACCCGCCATTCCGGACTGCTGAATCATGTTCTTCCTCCTGCTGCATCGCGCCACGGAACTCATATTTGTCCCCGTTGCGCCTTGATCACTCAAAACCGTTGGCAAAAAGATTATCGGGCGGACCGATGAAAAACTGGCGCGTGCTTTCAATCAGGCCACCTGATCCGTTGTATTGCCCGGCGCTAACCCGCCCTCGCGTGCGCAGATAAAAGATCTGATTCATCGGCGGTGTGAAGCCGGTAAAGCGCCAGCCACCGCTGACGCGTTGCATAGTGCCTACCGGCGTAAAGCTATCACCGAGCAAAGAAAATTCGAGGGCCGGTGGCAGGGCAAGTTCTGGGCCAGCGCCCGAGCGCGTCCAGGTCACCGTGCTGCCATTGATGCCAAGAGACTGCAGCGCCGCCTGCGGCGTGCTCAGCCGCGCGATGCGATTGCGGGACTGTCCGGCGACCGAAGTGAATAAACCGCCAAGCACGAACTTGCCATCTGGCTGCAGGGCCAGCGCGAGGATGTTGCCGTTGGCACCCGGGTTGAAGGTGGCGTCCGCGCTGCTGTTGACGTTGAGCCGCCCGACGTAGTTGCGGGGCTGCCCAGAGAGCACGGTGAAAGCCCCGCCCACCACCACCTTGCCATCCGGCTGCATGACCAGTGCGAAGACGGATGCGTCGGCACTCGGGTTGAACAAGCCGTCAAGGCCCCCGTCGGCGTTGAGCCGCTCAATGCGGCTGCGAGCCTGTCCGGCGAGCATGGTGAAATCTCCGCCCAGCAGCAGCTTCCCATCGGGCTGCACGGCCAGCGCAGAGATGGCGCCGTTGGCATCCGGGTTGAAGCTGGCGTCCAGGCTGCCGTCAGCATTCAGCCGCGCGATGCGGTTGCGGGTCTGGCCGGCGAGCATGGTGAATTGCCCACCTACTACCACCTTGCCATCGGGCTGCACGGCCATCGCATTGACGGCAACGCCGCCGACATTGGGGTTGAAGCTGGCGTCCAAGCTGCCATCAGCGTTCAGCCGCGCGATGCGGTTACGTGTCTGCCCTGAGAGCGTGGTGAACAATCCTCCCAGCAGCACCTGGCCATCGGGCTGCACGACCAGCGCGTAGACAAGGCCGCTGGCATTGGGATTGAAACTGGTGTCGAGGCTGCCATCGGCGTTTAGTCGCGCAATGCGATTGCGCGGTTGCCCCCCGATAGTGGTGAACTCCCCGCCCAGTACCAGCTTGCCATCGGACTGCACGGCCAGCGCGAAGATGGCGTTGTTGGCGTTGGGGTTGAATGTAGCGTCCACGCTGCCATCGCCGTTCAGCCGCGCGATGCGGTTGCGAGCTTGACCACCAAACATGGTGAAATCCCCGCCCACCGCCAGCCTGCCGTCGGGCTGCACGGCCAGTGCGCGAACGGCGCCGTTGGCATTCGGATTAAGCGTGGCGTCCAAGCTTCCATCGGCATTCAGCCGCGCGATCCGGTTGCGCGGCTGGCCGGCGACCGTAGTAAAAAAGCCACCAAGCAACAGCTTGCCATCGGGCTGCACCGCCAGCGTGAACACTTGGCCGTTTGCGTTCGGGTCGAAGCTGACGTCCAGGCTGCCGTCGGCGTTCAGACGCGCAATGCGATTGCGGGCCTGCCCGCCGATGGTGAGGAAGAACCCGCCTAGCAAAATTTTGCCATCGGACTGGACGGCTAGCGTGCGGACCTGGGCGTCCGCATCCGAGTTAAAGGTAACGTCGAGGCTGCCATCCGCGTTCAGTCGCGCGATGCGATTACGGGTCTGTCCGCCGAGCTAGGTGAAAATCCCCCCCAGCACCACCTTGCCATCGGCAAGCACCGCTAGCGCTGAGACGATCCCGCTCGCATCGTTGCCGACGGCATTTGGATTGAAGGCGGTGTCCAGGCTGCCATCGGCGTGCAGCCGTGCAATACGTCTGTGGGACTGCCCGCTGATCGTGAAAAATTTGCCGCCCAGTAGCAGCTTGCCATCGGGCTGCAAGGCCAGCGTGTAGACGATGTCGCTGGCATTCGGGTCGAAGGTTGCGTCCAGGCTGCCGTCTGCGTTTAGCCGCGCGATGCGATTGCGCGTCTGCCCGGCAAGCGTGGTGAAATCTCCGCCCACCATCAACCTGCCATCGGGCTGCACGACGAGCGCAAGAACGTCGCCACTCGCATTTGGATTGAAGCTGGCGTCCAGACTGCCATCGGCATTCAATCGCGCAATACGATTGCGCAGGCTGGCGCCGACTTGGGAAAATCCGCCGCCGATCACGATGCGCCCGTCCGCCTGCACGGCAATGGCCGACACAATGCCATCGACATCGGTAGAAGAGAACTCGGTATCCAGGTTGCCGTTGGCATCCAGTCGCGCAATGCGATTGCGGGCCTGCCCGTCGATGTTGGTAAATGTACCGCCAACCAAGATTTTGCCGTTGGCTTGGACTACCTGCACGTGCACGCTGCCATTCGCATTCGGGTCAAAGCCGTCGTCGGCGTTCTGCGCCACACCAATGCTCGGCAGCAGCGCCATGGCAAAAACAAGCAACGCCGTCGCCCGGAGAAACCCCGCCATTCCGGACTGTCGAATCATGTTTATCTCCGAAGATGTCAAGGCTTTGGACGATGCAGTGTGCGCCATTGGCGCGGCTGCCATGAGGAAAAATCATGAGCCGCGCGCATTGGTTGCTTGCTAATCAAACCCGTTCGCGAAGATCCGGTCGGTGATTTCGTCGGTCACCACCATGCACTCGGAAAATTCCGATGTGTCTCCGCGAGGGCTGGTGGCGGTGGCGGTGATGACGTCGCCGATGTCGACGTTGAGCTCGGTGACGTAGGTGTCGATGGTCTTGCTGCAGTTGTTGTTGGGTCCACAGAATCCCGCGTTGGCGACGACGATATCCGCGGAGCCGAGGTAGCGCGTGCCTTGGCCGTTGCCTTCGCTGTAACACGTATCGCTGCCAAAGAATTCGATCCGGTACGGTGTTGAGGAGACGGTTGTCGTCAGCGACCCTCTTACCCGGATTGGTCGACCGAGCGGGAACAATCCACTGCGCACACGAAGCGCCTGGGTCAAGTTCGGAAAGTTCTGGCCGCGGTTTGCGGGGCAGCCGATCGTCATGTCGCAGAGCGCTGGATCGAAGTCGTTGGGGTTTACGCCATTCGCGCCCAGATCGATGCCGGGCGAGTCGTTGGCGTTGATCGCGTTCTGGGTGATCCGGTTGTGTCCACCAGAGCCCGCGAGCAGTCGAACCGCGCTGTCACCATTGAGGTTCATCCTGTTACCCGGGCCGATGGCGTTGTCGTGCGCGTCGTTGTCTATGAGTACGCCCATTCGGCCGTTTCCAGGTAAGGCGAGGAAGCCGACGTTGCCGCCGACGGTATTGTCCCGGACCACGTTGCCATTCGCGTTGGCGCCGGTCAGGACGACGCCGTCTCGCGTATTGCGCGAAATGAAATTGTCGCGGACGCTGTTGTTCGCGGTGGAAATGCGGATGCCATCCAGGTTGGGCAGCGCAGTGATGTAGTTTTTGTCCATGCCGATGCGGTTGCCGACAATCTGGTTGCCCGTGGACCCGGCCTGCACGGCAACGCCGGTTGCCGATGAGCCACCGATGAGATTGGCTTGCGCGTTTTCGCTGCCGCCGATCAGGTTGTTGACCGCCGATAGCCCGACGTTGATCGCGGTGCCATTGCCCGCGAGCACCGTTCCGGTATCGCCAATGCGGCCACCGAACTGGTTGCCGTGGATGTAGCTGCCATTGCCGAAAGTCAACAGGATGGCGGCACCGGTGAACCCTTCGAATGCCAGACCACGAATGGTGACGATGCCATTGCCCAGCTGCGACCCGGTGTCGATGCCGGTCAAAAGCGTGCCGTTGCCATCGAGGATGACGCAGGGTTTGCCGTCCCAATACAGGCTGTCGGTGTTTTTCAGGTTGCCGGGCTGGGTCCAGCCGTCCAGTCGCACCGGATCGCGCAGGTACAGTGTGCTGGGTAGCACGATGCGGCGTGGGCAAGTGCCGGCAATATTGAAGTGGATCCGGTTGAATCCGGTGTCGGCATTGGCCAGATCGATGGCGGCGCTCAGCGAGCCCGCACCGGATGCGTTGGTATTGGTGACGGTAAAAATACCCGTGCCATCGACCGGGGACTCCAGCGCGCCGCGGTCGACTTCGGAACCAATCACGCGCGGCCCGCCATAGAGGTCGATCGACAGCAGGCCGCCGGGAACAGTCGAGGTGCCCGAATCGATCATCGCCGAACTGACGTTGGGCCGGTAATCAACGCCAAGATTGGGATTGGTTGCGACATTGTTGGCCGAGCCTGGAATCAGGATGCCGGCGGAAAGGCCGCTAGATCCTGCCGAAAAGACCAGGCTGTCGTAGCGATTGTTCAAAGCCAACACGTTGGTCGCTTCGGCCGAAATTTCGGTGCCCGCGTTGCGGAACACGTTGTTGTAGAGGAAGGCTGCGCTTTGATAATCGCAGCAAGACAACAGTTGCAAGCGTCCTTCGGCCACGGTGTTGTTGACCATCGTCAGCGTGGTGGTGACATCGTCGTCGTTCCCCCTCATGTAAACGAACAGAGCCACTCCATCGGCAGCGTTGGTGAACAAGCTGTCGCGAAACACAATGTCGTGGCATGGACTACTTGCATTCAGCGTGCCACCGATCATGTGTAGTCGCCGCGACTCGAACTTCAGGTTGCTGGACGAACACGAATTCGACGGTATATGGCCGTTGAAAAAAACCTCTGTCTGGTCAATCGTCAACGTCTTCAGGACGACCGTTGAGGTTGTGGTTTGCATCAGGAAGGGCTGGCCGCTGTCGGAATGCAGCACGGTCAGCGAGGCATCGTCCACGCGCGAGGCGCAACCGGCACTGTAGCCGCCCTCGATCGTCAGGCTGCCTGGTGGGACGAAGGATTCCAGATCAGTGTCGTAGCGAAGCTGGCTGGTGAAGTTGTAGGTGCCTGTGCGAAGATCGATGCGACTGTCGTCGCCGTCGATTTCGGCCTGATCGAGCGCGGTTCGCAACCCGGCAACGGTGCCCACGCAATAGGTCTGCACGGCATGAGCGCTAGGGCTGGCACATGCCAGCGCGGCGAAGCACAGCGCGAACAGCGCGATTGAAAACGGTGAACGGAACATGGCGAGACTCCCGACAACGGCCTGGCCCGAATGGGCGGCTTGCCAAGATATCCACGTAAAGCGGCGTCGTCAGGGATCACGCGGGATGCAAATAACCCGATTGGCGGCGCGCCGGCGCCTATTGCAGGGAAATCGGAACGACTGGATCAGCCGAATTCGAAGTCGCCGGAGTTGCATCGGCGAACCGGCGGCTGCACCAAAAGGATTAAGCGCCGTCACCCTCCAGTAGTACTGCGTATTGGAAGCGAGATCGACGTTGGGCGTCGCCGTGGTGCCGGTCACCGTGGCGGTAAAGGCAATCGTCGTCAAAGTTGCGCTGGTGGAGACGTCAAGTTTGAAGGTTTCCGCATTGGTTCCGGTCCATGTGAAAACCGGACGCGACGGCTGGTTGATCGCGGCGTTGGCTCCGGCCGGCCACTGACTTATCGATCTTGTTCGATCCATTCCACAGGTGGGGCACGTCGAATGCGGTTACAGAACGAGATTGGCCTAATACACGCGGCGGCGACGATGCGTTCCGAGACGCAGTCCTCCTCGACCACGCATGCGCCGAATTCCGACGTATCCGCACTCGGACGGGTAGCGCGACTCGCTATGTTCGCCCGTTGGACGATGAATCGAAAACGCGCCAGACAGCAGAGATCTTGCGGGCGGGCTTAGCCAAACTTGCCATCGTCGCTGTTGAGTTCGCGGACATCGCTGTCGCCGTCATCGGAGCGGTCGCCGCGCTCCGAGTCATCGCTGGACGCAGCGTCGGAACGGTTGCCATCGCCATCCCGATCCAGGCTGCGTTCGACCTGCTTTTGCCAGCGTGTGAGGATAGGGTCGGCCGATTCTGCCGACTCGTATTCGGATACCAGTTGCTGCTTGCGCTCGTCGCTCAGGTCGGTCCAGTGACAATCGACCAAAGCGCCTTCCATCGAATAAAGCAGGTTGAGGCTGGGCCGGAATCCAGCGCGTTTCACTTTCAGGAAGGTGTCTATCGCGCCTTCGCGCGTCAAGTCCTCAATGGTTCGCACGCCAACCTGGCGCAGCCACGCCGCTGATTTTGGTCCCACGTTGCGGATTTTTTCTGCCATGGCTCTTCCCCTTTCCCGATTTATGCGTCGCCATCACAGGCGTCAAGGAATGTTTCGCACAAGGCTTTCATGCCGACGCGGTCATCGTCGTCGAAGCGTGATGGCGTCGGACTGTCCACGTCCCAGACACCGAGCAAGGCACCATTGATGCCGATCAGCGGCACTACGAGTTCCGAGCGCGAGGCCGCATCGCAAGCAATGTGTCCGTCGAATTCCAGCACGTCATCAACGATTTGAATTGCACGCGTTTGCGCCGCGATGCCGCAGACGCCACGCCCCAGCGCAATGCGCACGCATGCCGGTTTGCCTTGGAACGGGCCGACCACCAGCTCGATACCGTCGTACAGATAGAAGCCGCACCAGTTGATATCCGGCAGCGCGTGCCAGACCAGCGCGGACAAGTTGGCCGCGTTCGCAATCAGGTTCCTCTCGCCGTGCAACAGGCCGCGAGCCTGATCGAGCAAGGCAGCATATTGCTCGGGTTTGCTGCCGGTTAGACTCTGGACTTCGAACATGGACGATGGGCACGTGATCGCGGTGGCAAGTCGGCAACAATAGCACTGCCTGCACGCGACCGGAGATGACGACGAGATCGCAATGACAACACGCCCTTTGAACCTTCGCAGCGTCTTCATCACCGGCACTGACACCGGCATCGGAAAGACGCGGGTGAGCGTCGCCTTGTTGCGCGGACTGGTCGGCAATGGCGTCGCCGCGCTCGGCATGAAGCCGGTGGCGAGCGGTTGCGCCGCAACGGCCGATGGCATGCGAAGCGACGATGCGCTGGCCTTGCTTGCGGCGGGTTACCAGCCGATGGCCTATGCGGATATCAATCCATGGGCGCTGGAGGAGCCGATCGCGCCGCACGCGGCGGCGTTGCAGGCAGGTATGGCAATCACTCTCGACCGCGTCGAAGCCGCCTTTCGAAAGCTTCTTGCCGATGCGGATATCGTCATTGTCGAAGGTGTCGGTGGCTGGGCGGTGCCGCTTTCGGGAACGCTGATGCAGGCCGCAATCCCGCACGGGTTGAGGCTGCCGGTGATTCTGGTCGTTGGCTTGCGGCTGGGATGCATCAGCCACGCGCTGCTGACGGCGCGCGCGATTGTCGACGATGGCTGCGAATTGCTTGGATGGATCGGCAATCGCATTGATCCTTCGATGCAAGCAGTCGAAGCGAATGTTGCCATGCTGAAGCAGCAGCTCGCGAGGCCTTGCCTAGGAATACTCGACCACCGTGGCAGCGAACTGGCTGAAACCAAAGCCTTGCTCGCTGCGCTGTCGCGCCTGCGCAGCGAACCGCAGTGAACGCTACGGTGTGCGATCCGGGTGGTACAGGAAATCGCCCATCGTCACCGGTTTCAGCGAGTCCATCACCAGGCCATAACTGACCGCGCCAAAGGTGCGGAAGATCATCACGTGTCCCGCAAATTCCGGCGGCAACTGGATGTCGCGTGCGCTTGGGTTGAAGGTCGATTTGAAGCTGCCGGTCGGGTAATCGGTCTCGTCGCGGACGACGTCGCCATCGTGATAGATCGAGTAGACCTGACCGTTCTCGACGCCGTTTTCCGCACCGCGCGATAGCGCAACCACTTGCATAGGTCCGACCGCGTTGAAGGCATCGTTGAAGGCGATGATGCGCATGTTGTCGGGCACGCGTGCCGGTGGATGCGGCAGATAGCTGTCGTCGTAGGGGCGCTCTTCGACCGGCAACACGATGTCGCCCGCCTTAACTTCGAAGTCGGAAGCGGTGACCAGGCCCGATGCCGGGTTGCCGGCGCGGGTGACTTCCAGCGTGCCGTATTCCAGCACTTCGTAGCCCAGGAAACGCACTTGGCCACGCAAGGTGTTTTCGATAGGACCGTGATGCCAGATCAGGCTGGGCCGACCATCGCGCATCTCGTACTCGTGGCGGCGAACGGTACGGTTTTCCGCTTCGTTGGGTGGCGGCAGATCGTAGTAGCGACCGAGCGGTCGCAACACCGCATAGCGTTGACCCGGTTGCGCATCCAGACCACGCACGTAAACCAGTTGCCCCGGCGTGCCGCGCAGGCGATTGTCTTCGATGCCGACCACGTGCGGCGCGCGGTCGACCTCGTCCTTGCCGAGGATGCGCGTGTTCTTCAAGTATGGTGCCAATGCCGATAACGGCAGCGGCGAGATCGCATCGCCATCGGCGCCACCGCGCACACGTGGCTGCATGCGATCAGTGCCGAGATACGGCCCGTTCGACCCAACGCCCAGGTAAAGCTGGTCGCCTGGAAAAATACGATGCGGATTGCGCACCTGCGGATTGACCTGCCAGATTTCCGGCCACAACCACGGCTTCTTCAGGAACTTCGCGGAGATCGACCACAAGGTGTCGCCGCGCTGCACCGTGTAGCGGTCCGGGTGGCCATCAACCAGCACCACGCCCGCCGCGAAAACGGTCAATGTGACGGCAAGGCCGGTCAGTACCGTAATGAATCTGCGCATCATGGCTGTCTTCCGATTCCCCGATTCGTGGGCGAGTGTAGCCGAAAGGACCGCGGGAACTGGTGCAACCGGTCGCATTTCGGCAGCGTCGGCTCATGATTCCGGCGCGATTACGACTCCCGCAATGCGGTTGTTACCGGCACTGTCGCCGCGCGCATTGCCGGAAACAAGCCGCCGACGAAACCGATCGCCAGCGCCCACTTGATGCCCGTCCAGAGCAGTTCCGGCGATACGTTGAACTTGAATACCACCTGGCTGAAGTTAGCGCCCAGCGTCGACACCGTGTAGTTGTTGAACAGCAGCCAGGCCAGCCCGGCACCCAGAGCACCGCCGATAAGCGCGAGCAGCATCGTTTCCAGAAGTACCGAAACGACCACGGGCACGCCGCGAAAGCCGATCGCACGCAGCGTGGCGATCTCGCGGGCACGGGTCGCGACAGCGGCATACATGGTGTTGAGCGCACCGAAAATTGCGCCAATCGCCATGATCACCGCGATGGTGATGCCGACGATGCGGATGGTCTTGGTCAACGATGCCGACTGCGAGGTGTAGTAGTCGAGCGTGGTCTTGGCTTCCACCTTCATGCGCGGGTCGCTGGTCAGCGCGGCCTTGAACTCATCCAGCGCGGATGGCGAAGTCAGGCGAACCGTCACCGATTGATAACCACCGCGACGGTAAGCCGAAGACACCGTATCGATATCGCCGACCAGTTCGGATTCGTGGGCGTCGCCCGACGCGAACACGCCGACGATGGTCCACTGCTGGTTGTTGAGATTAAGGTTGGCATCAAGGTCCAGGCCAGAGAATTGCGCCTGCGCGCCCTTGCCAACAATCAACTCGCGCAGGCCGGGTTTGAAAATGCGGCCGGCGATGATCTTCTGATTCGGACGCAACGCCATCGCCTGTGCGCCAACGCCCCGCACTTCGACGTTCGCGTCAGTGCCCGTCGATTTCTTCGGCAGGTTGGCGACTACGACGAGCTCCGGCGAAGCAATCGGTTTACCTTCGGCATCCTTGAGTACACCCGGTGCCTGTGAAATCAGCGAGTAGTCGTCACGCGAAACGCCCGACGACAGTTCCGAGGTAGCGCCGCCACGCATGACGATGGCGGTGTCGTTGTCGCCGGTCGCCTTCAGCGTGGTCGACAGGCCTTCGCCCATCGCCAGCAACGCGACCAATACGCCGACCACGCCGGCAATACCGATGATGATCACCGACGAGGCACCGAGCCGCTGACCGAGTGTTGAGACACCAACCCAAGTCACCGATGCCGCCTGACGGCCACTGCGCGTGGCGTACATCCACAGCGCCAGCACGATCACCAGTGCGATCAAAACCTGCCAAGGCAGCACGGTCCAGACCGCGACCCCGACAGCGGCGATTAGAAACACGCCCAAACCAGTCAGAAATGATTTCATCGTCTACTCCTTAACGTCCGGCCAGTGCATCGACAATTTTCAGGCGCATCGCGCGCAACGCTGGCAGCACGCCGACCAGAAACCCGATCAGCACCATGGCTGCGATTCCGATCATCCAGGTCGATGCGCCAATCGGAGGCAGTTGCAACATGCCGCCACTGCCCTTGCTGATCCCGGGCATCAGCACCGCGGCAAGGCCCAGACCCAGCAAACCGCCGAACAGGATCAGCAATACGGCTTCGCCAAACACCAGACCCAGCACGCTGCGGTCGCTGAAACCGATCGTCTTGAGCGTTGCCAGTTCCGATGTGCGTTCGCGCACCGCCTGCGCCATTGTGTTGCCGGTCAACAGCAGCAAGGTAAAGAACACCGCCATCATGATCGCGCCGACGATCAGGCCTATGTCGCCGATCTGCTTGACGAAGGACTGCGCGAAGGCGGCTTCGGTCTGGGTTTTTGTTTCATGGTCGGAGTTGGCCGACAGCGCATCAATTTTCTTGGCTACTTCGTCGGGCTTGGCACCCTCGGCAAGTTTGAATGTGTACCAGCCGGCTTCGCCAGCGCCAAAACTGTTGGCCTCGTCGAAATATTTCCAGTTGAAGAAAAGTTGCTGCTCACCACCGCGCCGCTTTTCGTCGGAGATGCGAAAGATCCCGACCAGGTCAAAGGTCCAACTGGTTTCACCAGTCGCCTTGTCCGTGTAAATCGAACCCGCGATCGGAATCTTGTCGCCCACCTTCCAGTTGTAACGCTTGGCCATCGCTTCACCGACGATCGCACCGGTACGGGTTTCGTCGAATGCCTTGCGCTGTTCCGGCGACAGGATCAATTCCGGGAAAACTTCAAAGAAGTTGTCACCGATGGCCATGTTGACCATCTGGTTCTTCTTGTCTTGGTAGTAGCCGCCGAACCAGTTTGACCACGTCACAACCTTCACGCCAGGAACCGCCTCGATGCGCGAGGCCAGACTCATCGGCAGGCCCTGGATGATCGAGAAGCGCGAGGTGACGTTCATCCGGTCGGCACCGGTGACACTGGCACCACCGCCGGTGAACGCAACGCGGACGCTGTCGAGTAAGCCGAACAGCAGGAATGCGGCCATCACCGAGAACAGCGTCAGCATGGTTCGCGTCTTGCGCCGGAACAGCGCCGCCCAGATCAGGTGGAAATATTTCATGGTTCTAGCCTCAAGGAAGGGCGATGATTCGAAGGCTTATGCGAGCTCGGCCTCTTCGACCAGAGTGCCCTTGTCCAGATGCAGTGTATGGGTGGCGTACTCGGCGGCTTTGGGATCGTGGGTGACCATGATGATGGTCTTGCCGTGATCCCGATTGAGCTGCTGCAACAAGGTCAACACCGCTTCGGCGGACTGTCGATCAAGGTCGCCGGTCGGTTCATCGCAGACCAGTAGTGACGGATCGGAAACGATCGCGCGCGCAATCGCGACGCGCTGCTGCTGGCCACCGGAAAGCTCGTTCGGCTTATGGCTGGCACGGTCGGAAAGTCCAACCAGTTCCAGCGCGATCGATGCGTTCTTCTTGCGCTGCGATGCCGACAGTTTCGTCAGCAGAAGTGGCAATTCAACATTCTTCTGCGCGCTCAACATCGGCAACAGGTTGTAGAACTGGAAGATGAAGCCCACGTTTGACGCGCGCCATTTCGCCAGCGCGCCGCCACCGAATTGGTCGATGCGCTGGCCGCCCACGCTGAGCGATCCCGCTGTCGGCGCATCGAGCCCCCCAATCAGGTTGAGCAAGGTCGTCTTCCCCGAACCGGACGGTCCCATCAGCGCGAGGAAGTCGCCCTGCTTGATGTCGAGATTGATGTTATGCAGCACCTCCACTTTCTGCTTGCCGCGCTCGTAGGTCTTGGACAAGGCGCGGATTTCGACGAGATCTTTCATGGCAGGCTCCGGGAGCGAATTATTGGATGGTCCCCATGCCGTTTCCGGCACAGTCGGTTAGTTCGAATCGGGTTCGGTGATGGCGATGCGGGCGCCGTCCGTCAGTTCTGCTGTTGGTGCGCGGACGATGCGGGTACCCGCGTCAATGCCGTCGATGCGGCGAAGGTCGCCGATGCTTTGACCGGCAGTTACCGTTTGCGCCTTCGCGCGGTCGCCGTCGACGATGAAAACCAGAGCTTTGTCGTCACGCGAAACGATGGCAGTGGCGGGGACCAGCACACCGGTCGGCGGCGCTGCGACCTGGCCTTCCACTTGTGGCTTTGTTTCCTCGAAGAATGAAACGCGGGCGCCCATGTCGGGAAGGATGCGCGGGTCTTTCACATCCAGGCCAATGCGCACCCGCACTGTCGCCTTGCTGCGGTCCGCGGTCGGGATGATCGCAACCACGTGCGACGGAATCCTCCAGTCCGCATACGCATCCAGCACGGTTTCTGCCTTGCCGTTCGGCTGCACGCGATTGATGTACGACTCGTTGACATCGACTTCGATTTCCAGCGAATCCATGTCGACGATGGTGCCGATACCGGTGCGGGTAAAGCCCCCACCCGCTGACAATGGCGAGATGATTTCGCCCACCTGCGCCGCCTTGGCGATGATGACGCCGCCGAATGGCGCGCGCACCGTCGTGTAGTCCAGTTGCACCTGCGCGCTGCGCAACTGCGCCTCGGCCAGCGCCACGCTACTTTGCTGCGCTGCCAGTTGCGCGGTGAACGTTTCGCCTTGCGTGCGAACGGTTTCCAGCGCCTGCTGCGACACCAGCTTGCGGCCGATCAAGTCTTGCTGGCGTTTCAGGTCGCGCTGGTTCTGGGCGAGCTGGGTGCGAAACTGACCGGCCTGCGCCCGCGCTGACGCGACTTGAGCGCGCGCTTCGGCCATTCGCGCCTGTTGGGAGGTGTCATCGAGTCGCGCCAGCACCTGGCCCGCTTCGACGCGCTCGCCTTCCTCGATCAACACTTCGGTCATGGTTCCGGTGATCTGCGCCGACACCGTCGCTTGGCGTCGCGCCGTCACATAACCGGTCGCCTGCAACACCGCATTGGGTTCGCTGCTGGCCGCTGCCGATGGCGAAGCCGCCGTCGCGACTTCAACGCTGATCGCCTGCTGCGATTGCCAGTACCACCAGACTGCGCCGCCAGCAACCAGCAGCAAAACGATCACCGCAGCGATAATCAGCGGCGTGCGCGCCAGCTTCTCGTCATCGCTGCGATCAATCCGCAACTGGTTCAGCAGTTCACCCTTGTCCATCCTCGAAACCCCGGCTCGAATTCAATCGTTCAGTGTCGCATAGACTCCGCCGATTTCAGGATCGCAGCCAGTCGTGTCAATCAGGCGACGAGGGTGACGAATGTCAGCCCAT